>CABUPZ010000056.1 GCA_902493585.1 uncultured Fusicatenibacter sp.
CCGCCGCCGGAGCTGACGCGCCCCGGCGGCGGCCTGGTTGTGGAAGTGGGTAGGTGAGGATGGTCGGTTATTGAAGTGTTTGAGCGGCTTCTTTTGTGTGGCGGATGAAGATGTTGCGGATACCGGGATATTCGCCGAGGCCTTTCATGTGACATTCGACGGTGAAGCCTTCGGCTTCAAACCGGGATTTCCAGGAGTCGGGGTCTTCGCTGGACATGTCATTGCTGGCGTGATCTCCGGCTACGATCATAAATGGCGCCAGATGGACTTTTTTCGGCTGGTACGCGTGTATCTGACGGAGCAAGGACTCCAGCGACGGATAAGCTTCCACCGTTCCTATGTAGACATTTTTGTAGCCCAGATCCTTGAAGGTGTAGTCCAGGGCCGCATAGACGGTAT
Source organism: uncultured Fusicatenibacter sp. (assembly GCA_902493585.1). Classification (GTDB taxonomy): domain Bacteria; phylum Bacillota; class Clostridia; order Lachnospirales; family Lachnospiraceae; genus Fusicatenibacter. Next base: position 400 of record CABUPZ010000056.1, read on the forward strand.
TGGCGTAATGGGTGGTTCCATGGCCCATGAATACGAGAACTTCGTCCTGGGAGAGCTGCCATTCTTTCATAACGGCGCGGATGGTTTCTTCGTTGTCCTCGGTGCTGGTGAGCAGCGGGGTGCCGAAGGAGACAGAATGCAGCGAGGAGGCATATGCCATCACATCTTCTTTCATCTGGTCGTTTTCGATTCCGTTGATCACATGGGTCGGCTGGACGATCAGGTCGGTGACGCCGTCGGCGATCATCCGTTCCATGGCTTCTTTTACGTTGTCAATATGGATGCCGTCCCGTTTCTGAAGCTTTTTCAGGATCATTCCGCTGGTCCAAGCACGGTAGAGATGTGCTTCCGGAAATGCTTCTGCCAGGGCGTTTTCAATCTGGTCGATGGTTTTTTCACGGGTATCATGAAAGCTTGTTCCAAAGCTGACTGCGAGAAGTGCGGTCTTTTGTGTTTCCATATGAAGGGTCTCCTTTTGAAAATAGTTATGCGGCTTTCCGGGACGGAAAGCATTGCAGCAAAAACAGGCCCACTGAAAGAGTGGCCCCTCCGCTTGAAAAGGCTGTCCGGGATTTCCTCCGCTGATCTTCCGGGCAGCTGCCTATTTTATTGGGATAATAGTATCATTTCAGCGAAAAGTTGTCAATGCGGAAGAACGGTAAGCGTCGGCCAGCAGAACGGTTACAAAGAACGTGACACGGCAGGATGGATGCGGTATAATAAAAATATCGTCAAAAGAGAAAGAGGGAAAAGAAATGAAGAAGATTTCCAGGGAATCGCAGGGGCAGTATGAGAGAATGACCACGGCTCCTGTTTCGGAACTGATCCTGTCGCTGGCTGTGCCCAGTATGGTTACGACGCTGATCAACAGCGTTTATAACCTGGCAGATACGTTTTTTGTGGGACAGATCGGTACCAGTGCAACGGCCGCCGTGGGCGTTGTATTTTCGATTCCGATGATTTTGAATGCTCTTGGCTTCTGGGTGGGAACCGGCGGATCCAATCTGGTTTCCAGAATGCTCGGCGCAAAGCAGCAGAAAGAGGCGGATATCACCATGAGCACGGCCTTTTTCCTGAGCTTTTTCTTTGGATTGCTTGTCGCAGTGATCGGATTTTCCGCCGGAGAGCCTCTGATGCGTCTGCTTGGCGCGACGGAAACGAATCTTCCTTATGCAATGAGTTATGGAAGATTTATTTATGTTGGAGCTCCGTTTTCCGCCAGCAGCCTTGCGCTCAGCCAGTGTCTCCGTGCGGAAGGCAAAAGCCGCCAGAGTATGAACGGCCAGGTCACAGGCGGTGTCCTGAATATGCTCCTGGATCCCTTGTTTATTTTTGTGTTCCACTGGGGAATTTCCGGAGCGGCACTGGCCACTGCCATCAGCCAGATCATCGCCTGGGGCATACTGCTCAGCTATTATCTGAGAGGAAAGACGCAGGTGAAGATTTCCTGGCGCTATCTGGCAAAGTCAAAGAGCCAGTATCAGCTGCTGTTTACCACGGGATTTCCAAGCCTCTGCCGCCATGGCTGCAATATGCTCGCCAATATCGTGCTGAACTGGGTATCCGGCGGCTGGGGAGACGCAGCCATTGCGGCAATGAGCGTTGCCGGGCGTCTGCTCTATCTTTCCAACGCGGTTTCTCTTGGTCTGATCGAGGGATGTCAGCCGGTCATTGGCTATGCGCACGGAATGAAGAATCATAAGCGGGTAAAGGAAGCTTTCTGGTATACGGCAAAGACGGGTATGCTCAGTATGTGTGCCTTTGCGGTTGTGGGAATTGTGTTTGCACCTTTTTTGATCGGACTGTTCCGGGACGATGCGGAAGTCATCCGGATCGGAGCAACGGCGCTTCGGCTGATCTGTGTGGCATTGCCCTTTGCAACCTTTATGTCCTGTGTGAGCACGTTGTTTCAGGTTGTGGGAAGAACATTGGCAAGCAGTCTTCTGGTTTTCGGCCGTCAGATCGTATTTTATATTCCGGCAATGCTGATCCTGCCGCGCCTGATCGGTCTTCTGGGTGTCCAGTCTGCCGGACCGCTGGCAGATCTGTTGATCTTTGCAGTTGCTCTTCCCATGGTTCTGCGTTTTTTCAAGAAATATACTTGACTTGGAGTGAACTTCATGTTGTATCATAAAGCCAAATAAGAAAAAAGCAGAATGGAGGGTATTACATATGGGAAAGAAACGACTGGTAGCATACTTTTCGGCAAGCGGAGTGACACGCCGGCTGGCGGAAAAGCTGGCCAAGGCGGCAGAAGCGGATTTACACGAAATCTGTCCGGAACAGCCTTACACAGACGCGGATCTGGACTGGATGGATAAAAAGAGCCGCAGCACAAAGGAAATGAAAGAGGAATCTTCCCGTCCTGCGATCCGCGGAAAAGTGGATAATATGGATCAGTATCAGACGGTTTTTCTTGGTTTCCCGGTATGGTGGTATGAAGCCCCCAAGATTATCTGGACATTTCTGGAAGCGTATGATTTTTCCGGAAAACAGATCGTCTTGTTCTGTACCTCCGGCGGAAGCGGCCTTGGGGACACAGAAAAGCGGCTGAAACCACTGTGTGATTCAACGGTGCAGTGGCTTCCCGGAAAACGCTGGAGTGCGGGTGTTTCTGAAAAAGAACTGAAGGAATGGGTGAATAGTCTCGAACTTGGCTGAAAATCCATTCAGCAGCCTGCAGACACATTAAAAAAGATTTAAAAATGGGAGGATTAGAAACATGAGTATTGATATCAGCAAAATGCCGAAACTGGGATTTGGAATGATGCGGCTTCCGCAGAATGAGAACAAGGAGATTGATCTTCCGCAGGTCTGCCGGATGGTCGATACTTATATGAAAGCAGGATTCAATTATTTTGATACCGCCTATATGTATTGTGACGGACGTTCCGAGCGTGTGGTAAAAGAGGCAATCGTAAAGCGATATCCGAGAGAATCCTTCTGGCTGACGACGAAGCTGCCTCAGTGGATGATGAACGGGATCGAGGACCGCGACAGGATCTTCAACGATCAGCTGGAGCGCACCGGCGCAGGCTACTTTGATCTGTATCTGCTGCACAGCGTAGAGGACGGTGCCAACTATGAAGGCTATGTGAAATATGACTGCTTTCAGTGGGCGATGAAGAAAAAAGAGGAAGGAAAGATCCGTCATTTTGGATTTTCTTTCCATGGAACACCGGAACTGCTGGATCAGATCCTGACCGAGCATCCGGAAGTGGAGATCGTACAGATCCAGCTGAACTATATCGACTGGAACAATCCGCTGATCCAGTCCGGAAAGCTGTATGAAGTGCTCCGCCGCCATAATGTTCCGATGCTGATCATGGAGCCGGTCAAGGGAGGAACTCTGGCACAGGCGGCGCCGGAAATTGAAAAACTGATGAAGGATGTCCGTCCGGAATCTTCCATGGCTTCCTGGGCGCTGCGCTTTGCCGCGTCTCTGGATGGAGTGGCTACGGTTCTGAGCGGTATGTCCGATGAAGCGCAGATGGAGGATAATCTGAATACCTTCCGTAATTTTGAACCGCTGACAGACAAGGAACAGGAAGTCATCCGGGAGGTTGTCCGCGCCATGGAAAAAATGCCGACGATCCCATGTACGTCCTGCCGTTACTGTGTGGACGGATGTCCCCAGAGCATTCAGATCCCGGATGTGTTCCGCGCGCTGAATACGCTGAGAAGCTTTGGAGAGACCGATCGTGCCCATAATTATTATGAAAAACTGGTGAAAAGCAGCGGACGGGCAGCAGACTGTATCGCCTGTGGTCAGTGCGAGAGTGTCTGTCCGCAGCATCTGCCAATCATCCAGTTGATGGAAGAGGCATCCAAAGAATTGGATCCACAGTAAGGCAAAAAAATGAAAGATAGATTCGGAGTTGACAAACAGGATGGACAAAAAAGAACTGAAACAACTGCTGGAGCAGGTGGCTGACGGGACCACAAAACCGGAGGAAGCGATGCTCCAGATCAAGACGGAACCATATAAGGAAATGGGATTTGCCAAGCTGGATACCCACCGCGGCATCCGTCAGGGAGCGGCAGAAGTCATCTATGGCGCAGGCAAAACGCCGGAGCAGATCTGCAGGATCGCAGCGGAAATGGTAAGGGAAAGGGAAAAGACGGTGCTGATCACCCGGATGTCCCAGGAAGCAGCGGATTATGTGGCAAAAGAACTGGATCTGCATTATGACAGTTTTTCTAAGATTGGCAGAGTCGGAGAGGTGCCGGAACCGGATGGAATCGGAAAGATCGTCGTTGCCACCGGAGGAACCAGTGATATGCCTGTAGCGGAGGAAGCGGCGCAGACAGCGGAAATCTATGGAAACGAGGTGGTTCGTCTGTATGATGTGGGCGTGGCAGGGATGCACCGCCTGATGAGCCATGTGGATGATATTATGAGTGCCCGGGTGGTCGTCGCAATCGCCGGAATGGAGGGCGCGCTGGCAAGTGTGATCGGCGGAATGGCAGACTGCCCGGTGATCGCGGTGCCGACCAGCATCGGCTATGGTGCGAATTTTGGCGGGCTTTCCGCTTTGCTTTCCATGCTCAATTCCTGTGCCAGCGGTGTCAGCGTTGTCAATATCGACAATGGTTTCGGAGCCGGATATCTGGCAAGCATGATCAATCATATGGAGGGAAGCAGAACATGAAACTCTTATATCTTGAATGCAATATGGGCGCTGCCGGAGACATGCTGATGGGTGCTCTGGCGGATCTGCTTCCAGATCGTGAGGGATTTGCTGACCGAATGAATGCACTGGGGCTTCCCGGCGTTCATATGGAACTGCGGAACGCAGTGAAATGCGGGATTGTCGGAACCCATGCGGAGGTAACGGTCAGCGGAACGGAGGAGGAAAGCCTGGAAGTCCCGATGCAGGGACATGCACACAGCCATGACCATGGAAACATGCAGGTGCATGAGCATCCGCATACTCATACGCATGTACACCGTGGAATGGCAGAGATTGAAGCAATGATCGAACGGCTGGAGGTTTCGGAAAAGGTAAAGGAAGATGTGAAAAACATTTACCGCATCATTGCTGAGGCTGAGGCAAGCGTACACGGAACGTCCGTGTCGGACATTCATTTTCATGAAGTCGGAACGGCGGATGCTCTGGCGGACATTACAGGATGTGCGTTGCTGATGGAAGAGCTGGGCGTGGAAAGGGTAGTGACCTCTCCAATCAATGTCGGATATGGTCAGGTGCGCTGTGCCCATGGAATCCTGCCGGTGCCTGCGCCTGCGGCTGCAAGGATCCTCGAGGGCGTTCCTTGTTATGCTGGCAATGTGGAAGGGGAACTGTGTACCCCCACAGGAGCCGCTGTCTTGAAATATTATACGGATGAATTCCGCCGGCTTCCACAGATGGTCATCCGGAAAACCGGATACGGAATGGGAAAAAAAGATTTCCCGGCTGCCAACTGTGTGCGCGCGGTTCTGGGAGAGCAGTAGGAAAAGATAATGAAAAACGGCTGTCATATCTGGAGATGGATTTTATCTTCAGACATGACAGCCGTCTTTTTGACTTAATTTATAAATTTTCCGACCGCAGCCAGAATGAAAACTCTTGGTCGAACTGTTACTTTATTCTTCCAATCCTTCAAACTGCATCTTGTAATAATGGGCATAGATTCCATCTTTCTGCAGAAGCTCTTTGTGGGTTCCCCGTTCCGCGATGCCTTCTTCGGTCACCACAAGAATTTCGTCCGCATTGCGGATGGTGGAGAGTCGGTGGGCGATTGTGATGGTTGTACGGTTTTTAGCGAGTTCTTCCAGGCTTTTCTGGATTCTGCGTTCGCTTTCGTTGTCCAGCGCGCTGGTCGCCTCGTCCAGGATCAGGACGGGAGGATTTTTCAGGAATACACGAGCAATGGAAATACGCTGTTTCTGTCCTCCGGAGAGGCGGGTTCCGCGCTCACCCACAAAGGTGTCGTATCCGTCCGGGAGTTCCTGGATAAATTCATGGATATTTGCCTTTTTTGCAGCCTCGATGATTTCTTCCATGGTGGCATCCGGCTTTCCGTAGGCGATATTCTCACGGATCGTTCCGCAGAACAAATACACATCCTGCTGTACACTTCCAATCTGGCTGCGCAGGCTTTTTTTCGTCAGGCTGCGCACATCCTGCCCGTCAATGGTCACCCGTCCGCCGGTTACATCATAGAACCGGGGAAGAAGAGAGCAGATCGTAGTTTTTCCACCGCCGGAAGGTCCCACAAGAGCAATGGATTTTCCAGCCGGAATATCGAAAGAAACGTGAGAAAGCACCAGGGTATCATCGTCGCTGTAGTGGAAGGATACATCCTCATAAGAAACATGTCCCTTTACATTTTCCAGTCCTTTTGCGTCCGGCGCATCCTGAATCTCCGGTTCCGTTTCCATCACATCCAGAAAACGGCGGAAACCGGAAAGTCCTTTCTGGATCATCTCTGTCAGTTCCACAAGGATCTGGATCGGGCTGATAAAGATACCGATATACAGGGAATACATGGCCAGATCACCGACCTGCATCTGACCTTTCGCGATCAGGTAGCCGCCGAAGGTCAGCGTGACCAGATACATCATTCCCTGGAAAAACAGATTCCAGCCCATGAAATTTCCCATACAGCGATAATTGGCATCCTTGGACAGAAGGAATGCATGATTGCTCTTGTAAAATTTCTTGCGTTCCACCTCTTCATTGGCGAAGGACTGAACCACACGAATGCCGGCAAGCGTATCCTGTAAGCTGGAGTTCACATCACCGATTTTTCTTCTGTTTTCCATAAAAGTAGACTGCATACGTTTGTTCTGACTCAGAGAAAACAGAAACATACAGACAACCAGAAGAGAAAGTGGGATCGCCAGTCTCCAGTTGATCAGAAACAGGAACGTAAAGGATCCGATGATCTTGATCAGAGAAATAAACAGGTTTTCCGGACCATGGTGGGCGAACTCTGCGATATCAAACAGATCCGAGACGAGCTTGCTCATCATCTGGCCGGAATTGTTCTGATCATAATAGGAAAAAGAAAGCTTTTCGTAGTGGTCAAACAGCTGCTGACGCATGTCCCGTTCCATGTTTGCTCCCATCATATGTCCCTGATAGCTGACATAGTATTTGCATAAGCTCTGCACAAGGTACATGACGAACAGTGCGATGGCGATCGGCGGCAACGCCCGGAGAATCGCCGGGGCGTCCTCGGTGAACAGCGTGTTGGTCAGTGTCCGCAGAATCTGCGGATAGGCAAGATCCACCAGGCTGATGATGGTGGCGCACAGCAGATCGAGAAAGAAGACCGCCTTGTAGGGGCCGTAGTAATGGATAAATCGTTTTAGTGTATGCATAATAGTTCCTCCGTATGAAAAAGGCCGTACAGAAGATGCTCTGTTTCGACCTTTTGACTATCCTGATATTACCATATCTGCGCAAAAGAAACAAGCGGACAGAATAGTTTTTCTTGTTGCGGATTTATGGAACCGATATCATCAGGAACCGTTCAACTGGATAAACTTCTGCTAAACATTTACTTTTCACTGATTCTGGAGTATGATAAATACATACAGTCACTGGAGAAAGAAGGGGTATATGATGTGGCTTTTGTATGCGGTCGGTTCTGCTTTTTTTGCAGGAGTGACCTCGATCCTCGCAAAATGCGGGATCCGGAAAACAGATTCTACCGTGGCCACTGCCATTCGAACGGTGGTTATCCTTGTGTTTTCTTGGCTGATTGTGTTCCTGGTCGGGGCGCAATCGGGGATCTCGTCCATTGACGGAAAGACGCTGGCCTTCCTGATCCTATCCGGGGCAGCCACCGGAGCGTCCTGGCTTTGTTATTTCCGGGCGCTTCAGATAGGTGATATCAACAAAGTGGTGCCTATTGACAAGTCCAGTACGGTTCTGACGATTCTCCTGGCACTGATTTTTCTCCATGAAGGGCTGAGCTTTCCGAAATTTCTGGCGGTTGTAGTCATTACAGTCGGTATCTTGCTGATGATCGAGAAAAAAGATGTGGAAACACCAAGTCACTCAAAAAGGGGCAGTTGGTTTCTTTATGCCTGCGGTTCAGCGTTTTTCGCCAGCCTGACAGCAATCCTTGGTAAAATCGGAATTTCCGGTGTGGAGTCCAATCTGGGAACTGCAATCCGTACAACGGTGGTACTGGTGATGGCGTGGATGATGGTGTTTGTCACCGGAAAACAAAAGGAACTCCGGGGGATTCCAAGGAAAGAACTTTTTTATATCTGCTGTTCCGGAATCGCCACGGGAGCTTCCTGGCTCTGCTATTACCGTGCCCTGCAGGAGGGGCCTGCCAGTGTTGTCGCGCCGATCGACAAACTGAGCGTGCTGGTCACTGTAGCATTTTCTTATTTTGTTTTTGGAGAAAAGCTGAACAGAAAAGCAGGCGTCGGTCTGGCTTTGCTGACAGGCGGAACGGTAGCGATGGCACTGCTGTAAAGCTGGAAAATCTTATGTCAAGATTTAGTAAGTTAAAATGAGAAATTTATCCTCATTTTAACTCACTAAAAGCAGTTCGCAAGTAAATATTCCGGCGGTATTTACCATAAAACACAAATTGATTTAACGTATAACTCAAACCATATTGAGGGAAGTCGTCTGACCCATGATCAGACCAGATATATTTTTGAAACCAATACCATCGGCGTGGAAAATGAAGTTCTCAACGTAGATGATGTGATTGAAACTGCAAATCATTTTCGATGTATTGATATGATTATCGACCATGCAAAATCTGCTTTGACTGAGAACTTTATTAAGGAGCTTCATCTGACTTTGAAAAGCGGAACCAGCGATTCCAGAAAAGACTGGTTTGCGGTGGGGGATTATAAGAAATTGCCTAATGAGGTGGGTGGCATGGATACTGCTCTACCCGAAGAAGTTGCCGGTAAGATGAAAGCATTGCTGGCAGCGTATAACGCAAAAGAAGAAAAGACGTTTGAAGATATTAAGTAAGATGATTTATCCAGATGTAAAAACAAAAGATGGTGGAAAAGCCGTTAGTGTCCCAATGCAAAAAACAGGAAGAGAAAATTATCCTATCTCTTCCTGCTTTCTTCATTCCTCAGTCCGGATCAGATTGCTGACATAAGGCCTTTTCCCGGAAAGCACTTCATCGTAAAAGTTCTGTTTCCAGTCAATATAAGCGATGCTCGCTTCCAGTTCCTGTACGGATTCTCTCAGAGATTCCTGTTTCTTTTTCAATAGTTCCTTGCGCTGAAGAATCGTGTCCGGTCCCTGGAGACACAAATCCAGATATTCTTTCATTTCCTGAATACTCATCCCGCATTTTTTCAGGCAGACAAGATCCTTGATCCAACGTACGTCTTTTTCGTCAAATACTCTTCGGTTGTTTTTGTCACGTTTTACATTGGGAACCAGACCTTCGTTGCAGTAAAATTTCAGTGTCTGATAGGTCATGTCTGCTTCATTGCATACCTGCATCATTGTATACATCATGATCTTCCCTCCTAAAAAAATCAAAAAAGCTCTTGACCGGTTGTAACAACCGGATATTATAATCGATAGTAAGATCCGATAGCGTTTACCGGATTATAACATAAATCAGAGGATGATACAAGACGAAACGTGTAAGGAGGAAACGAAATGAAAGAATTTATCTATTCTTATCCCACAAAAGTGTATTTTGGCGATCAGGCGGCAGAAAAAGCTTTGAAGACGGAGCTGGCTGGCGTCGGCAAAAATATTCTGCTTGCCTACGGCGGCGGTTCCATCAAAAAGAACGGGATTTATGATGAAATCATGGAACTCCTCAGTGATATGGGAAAAACGGTAACAGAGTTCTCCGGAATCATGGCAAATCCTACCTATAAAAAAGTACAGGAAGGCGCCGCCCTTGTCAAAAAAGAAAAGGCAGACTTTATTCTGGCTGTTGGCGGCGGTTCTGTCATCGACTGCTGCAAGATTGTTGCCGCTCAGGCAAAAACGGAAGAGGATCTTTGGAAGATGGAGTTTTCCGATCGCAAACTTCCGTCGGAGGCACTTCCCATGGGAGCGATTGTCACCGCTTCCGGCACCGGAGCAGAGATGAACGGCGGAGCAGTCATCACAAACGAAGAAGTGATGATGAAAACAGGAATGATGGCTTTCGCGCCGCGTTTTGCAGTACTTGATCCCCATTATACTCTTACCGTACCACGTATGCAGGTCATTTCCGGCGCTTTCGATACTCTGAGCCATGCGATGGAGACTTATTTCGGACAGTCTGACCAGGACAATGTTTCCGATGATGTAGCTCTGGCTGTTATGAAAAATACTGTAAAAAATATGCGCCGTCTTCTTGTGGACATCAACGATCTGCAGGCGCGCGGCAATCTGATGTGGGATTCCGCTATGGCAGAAAACGGTATCCTGAAAGTGGGACGTGTCACCGACTTCCAGGCACATCAGATGGAGCATCAGCTGGGAGCTTACACTGACTGCAATCACGGACAGGGGCTTGCAGTGATCCATCCGGCTTATTACCGTCATATTGTGAAGGATGCGGAAGAAAAATTCACACGGTTTGCAAAAGAAGTCTTCCAGGTGGATACGGCAGAAGCGGGCGTCGAGGCGCTGGCTGACTTCATAAAGGAATGTGGACTTCCGACGAAGCTGAGTGAACTGAAATCCAAGACAGAGATCACACCGGAGCTTCTGCGTCAGGTAGCGGATACCTGTAATGTAATCCCATGCAATCCACGACAGTTAAGCCGTGATGAAATTTATCAGATTCTCTGCGAATGTCTGTAAAAGACAGCAAAAATGTATCATACAGACAGGGGAATCAGAAGTGGAGGTTTTTATGAATCAGGAAATGCAGGAAAAAACAAAAAAGGTATTTTATGAGACAGGTGAGAAACTGGCAGTGACAGACCCTGAGTTTGTGGAACTGATCGCAAATTTTTCCCAGGGCGAGGTGACGGAGACAAGTAAACTCACGGAAAAGGAGCGGATGCTCTGTATCCTTTCCGCATTGCTGGGATGCCAGGGAATGGGAGAGTTCCGCAATATGCTCCATGCGTCTCTGGACGCGGGACTCAGCCCGGAAGCAGTCAAAGAAGTCATTTATCAGGCAACGGCTTATCTTGGGATTGGACGCACCCATGACTTCCTGACAGCAGCCAATGAGATCATGGAGCAGCACGGAATCTTCCTGCCGCTGGAACCTCAGGGAACGACAGACAAAGACTCCCGTTTTGAAAAGGGACTGGCAAAACAGGTGCAGCTGTTCGGTGAGAGCATGGCAAAACGGCAGACGGACGGACCTGTTCTGCGGCGCAATGTCAACCGCTGGCTTGCGGACAACTGCTTTGGCGATTATTACACACGAAATGGACTGAACGATCAGGAACGGGAAATGATCACCTTCTGCTTTATCCTTGCTCAGGGCGGCTGTGAAAATCAGCTGCGCGGCCATACCGCAGGAAATTTTGGTGTAGGAAATGACAAAGAGAAGATGTACAGCGTTGTGGAACAATGTATGCCGTATATCGGTTATCCGCGCACACTGAATGCCATGGGCATTATTGATGAAGTGGCCGCGAAAGCGGAACAGGCGTAAGCTGAAAATGAGAGCGATGCCTGAAAAAAAGAGAGGAAAAGAAAAATGAACAAGAATGTTGTGATCATATCGGGGAGCCCGCGAAAGGACGGAAATTCCGACACTCTCTGTGAAGAATTCCGCAGGGGCTGTGAGGAAGCCGGCAATCAGGTGAGACGAAAATAAATCTGCGGGAAAAACAGATTAATTTCTGTACCGCCTGCTACTCCTGCAAAAAAACAGGAACCTACGTGCGAAGTATTATGAACTTTATACTGGTCATCCCTGGGGAAACCGTCTGAATTTTGATCTCTGTATCAACACCACGGAGGTGGTCATCAAAGAGATGGTACCGGTTCTTGCAAATTTATTCCGTTAAGGGAGGACGAGGGTTTGTGAAGCTGTTTTGCGGCTTTGCAGACCCTTTTTCATACCCTTATCTTTATTTTGTGATTTTTCTTGTTATTATAAGGGAAATATGGTATATTGTCGTTAAATATTGCAGGATATTTGGCTATTCCAGTAAAAAATATGTAAAATTCCGGAAACTTTTCGGAAAACATCTTTCTGTGAACAGCAAAAAACGAGGGAAAAGGAGATTACAACTATGAGTCTTACCGTTTCGAATCTGTCCAAAAAGTATGGAACCAAGACCGTTCTCGATCACCTGAGCTTTGAGATGCCGGAGCCCGGTGTCTATGCACTGCTGGGGACCAACGGCGCAGGCAAGACAACGACGATCCGTATGATGCTTGGAATGCTTGCGAAAGACAGCGGTGAAGTGCTGTGGAACGGAAAACCGCTGGACACCGCCACCTGCAATGTGGGCTATCTGGCGGAAGAGCGTGGACTGTATCCAAAATATACACTGATGGATCAGCTGATGTACTTTGCCGGACTGCGCGGCGTCTCCAAGCCGGATGCGAAAAAAAGAATTCGTTACTGGGCGGAACGCCTGCAGGTGGAGGAATACCTGTATCCTGGAAAAGCAGTGGCTCCGGAAGCAGTGAAAGGACGTACCAAGGCGAAGGCGCAGAAGCCAAAACTGGCAGATCAGCTCTCCAAAGGAAATCAGCAGAAGATCCAGTTTATGACAGCGCTGATCTCGGATCCGGAGCTTTTGATCCTGGATGAGCCTCTGTCCGGTCTTGACCCGGTCAATACGGATCTGTTCAAAGCGGTGATCCGTGAGGAAATCGCGAAGGGCAAATATCTGATCATGTCCAGTCATCAGATGGCGACCGTGGAAGAGTTCTGTACGGATATTACGATCCTTCACCGTTCCAGGGCGCTGCTTCAGGGAAATCTCAATGAGATCAAGAAAAGCCACGGACGTGTCAATCTCCGTCTGAAGACAGAACAGGATATCTCCGCCTACATACAGAAAGCCGGGATCACACAACTCTCCGAAAAGGAATATGAGTACCAGCTGAAGGTGACAGGAGAGGATCAGGCGAATGCTCTTCTGGCGGATCTGATGAAGGACAGCGTCCGTGTGATTACCTTTGACCTTCGGGAGCCGTCCCTGCACGAAATCTTCGTGTCAACGGTAGGAGGTGAGGCTCATGAAACAGAATAAAGGAGAACTGCAGGGTGTGGGAAAAGTTTTTCAGTTTACCTTGCTGCAGTTTGTGAAAAATAAAGCCAATACGATCACTCTGATCATCATGTTTGTCCTGACACTGTTTTCTGTTCCGGTAATGACGCTGTTTTCCGGCGGCGGAATGTCTGCGGGAGAAACCTGTGGGATTTCAAAGGTTTACTGGCAGGATCAGACCGGCTATTCGGTAAATCCGGCGGAAACGGCGCAGGGGAACGATTTTTACAGGGATACTGTGTTTGAGGAAGCAGATTTTTCCGCCGAAGATTTTGCGTCTTCCGCAGAGGACGGCTCCGTGTATGTACTCTTTTCCAGAGAGGAAGCAGCGTCCGGAACGGTGATCTCGATCCAGTGTCTTCCGGAGCAGGAACCTTCCGAAAGTGATCTATCCAGTCTGGAAACGCTGATGTCCCAGGCGCTGGAGCAGGCAAAACTGTCCGCACTTCAGATTTCGGAAGAGCAAAAAGCCACGCTGTTCTCTGGACTGAACAGCCAGGTGCAGACCATGGAAGAATATCAGGAAGGGCAGGGTGTCGACTGGGGCGTACAGTATGGGCTTCAGCTTGGATATTCCATCGTCGTCATGATCATCAGTATTTTTGCGGTTACTTATATTGTGCGTGCCGTGGTGGAAGAGAAGGCTTCCAAACTGGTGGAGATGCTGATGGTCAGTGTGCAGCCGCTGGCGCTGCTTGTGGGAAAAATCCTTGCCGCTATGGCATATATCTTTGGATTTTTTATCCTGCTTCTTGCCGGAATCGGGATTTCCTGGGTGGTCAGCAGTCAGTTTATGGATGTTTCCGCAATCTCTGAAACAATGGCCGCGTCAGGATTTTCCATGGATCTTCTGCAGCTGAGTCCGGCAACTTTGGTGATCGTTCTGGTATCGCTGCTTTTGGGATACCTGACGTTTTCTATCCTGGCTGGACTTTCCGGAACCGGATGTTCCACGATGGAGGATGTTCAGGGAGCTTCCACACTTTCCACGATGCTGATCTTTGTCGGATATTTCGCGGCGGTCATTGCCGGCAGCATCGGCGGAGATGTTTTGAATCTTTTTGTCAGTCTTTGCCCGGTGATCTCGGTGTTCTGTGCACCGGTGCAGTATGTGCTTGGGAATATCGGCTTTGGAATCCTTCTGCTTTCCTGGCTGCTTCAGGCGGCAGTGATCGTCCTTCTTGCTGTGTTCAGCGCAAGAGTGTACCGGGCGCTGCTGATGTATCGTGGCAGCAGGCTGAACTTCCGCCAGATGTTTGCGATAGCGAAGGAACAGTCATCCGGAAAGGAGCAGAAATAAGATGAAAAACGAACTGAAAGGACTTGGAAAAATTTTTGCCTTTACCTTTGAGCGGCAGGTAAAGAGCACCGGATATCTGGTGGGGACGATTGTCTTTGCCCTGCTCTGTTTTCTGCTTCCGGCAGGAATTATGGCTGCTGTGGAATATTTCGGAGGGGATTCCGATTCTGCGGTGGAAACAGCAGCTGTCAGTCCGGTACAAACCGTCTATGTAGCAGATGAAACAGACGGCACGGCTGACTGGAATCTACTGGCACAAGCAGGATCTGAAACTTTCGGCGGAATCTCCTATGTCACATGCGGCAGTCTGGAAAAAGCCGACGCACAGGCAGGGCAGGAAGATCACAGCCTGGTCCTTCTTCTGGAAGAAACAAAGGAATCCGCTCAGGAAAATACACAGAGCCAGGTTTCCAACGAATCACAAAATGGCTATCAGATGCACCTCCTTCTCCCAAACAACACTTCACTGTCAGAAGGAGACGCGGGAGATCTCGAATCGTTTCTGCAGGCGAATTTCCAGATCATCCTGCTTCAGAAATCCGGCATTGACCCGGCCGCAGCGGCGGAACTTCTCGTTCCCGCTACGACAGAGGTAACAACCGTTGGAGAGGAAGCGCTTTCAGAGACGGAAGCGGCGCTGGAAAGTATGCGGGAAGTACTGGGAATGCTTCTGCCGTATCTGAATATTATGATTCTGTATTTCCTGGTGCTGTTCTATGGTCAGGGAGTGGCAAACAACGTGATCATGGAAAAGACCTCCAAACTGATGGACACCTTTCTGGTTGCAGTGAAACCAACGGCGATGGTCTTTGGAAAGGTGCTTGCGGTCACTGCGGCGAGCATGCTGCAGTTTGTCATCGTTGCCGCCAGCCTGATCGGCGGTTTTGCAGCGGGAAGCGCGCTGGTCCGCATGATCGACCCGGATTCCGACATGCTGCTTTTGCTGTTCTTTGATTCTCTGAGTGAGTTCCAGGGAGTGATGACCGTGCCGGGGATTCTGCTGGCTATCGTGATGATGGTTTCCGGATTTTTCCTTTACTGTTCGCTGGCGGCCGTAGGAGGTTCTGCGGCGGGTAAGCCGGAAGATCTGTCGTCTACGAATATGGTATTTACCATGGTACTGGTCATCAGCTTCCTTGCCGCGCTGTATGCCGGAGGTATCGGAAGTATGGATTCCGGAGTTTTTGCCAAGTGGCTGGATTTTGTTCCGTTTACCTCGATTCTGGTAACGCCAAGCAGGATCATGCTCGGCGAAGTGTCCCTGGGAATGGGACTTGTTTCCCTGCTTCTCGTGCTGATCGTCTCGGTGCTTTGTCTGCTTATCGCAGGAAAAGTCTACCGCATGATGGCGCTTTATAAGGGCAATCCGCCGACACCGGCGAAGCTGATGGAAATGCTGAAAGAAAAATAAGCGCTCCGCGGACGGAACGGCTGCCGGCTTTTTGGGTAAATCATGGATGAACAAATTAATATTCATTTTTCAGAAAAAAAACAGCCAGCTGGGTACGGTCGCGAAGGCTGAGCTTGTCCAGGATCGTGCTCAGGTAGTTTCGCACCGTTCTCAGGTACAGGTTTTGGGCAATTTCTTTGTTGCTCATTCCCTGGGCGACCGATGTGGTAGGTTTTCCAGGGAAAACTTTTCTGCCCGGTCAGGAGATGCGGGAGTTTTGCGGTGATCTCGTTTCCATAGACCGTCTGCCCGGAGAAAACAGCTTTCAGGGCGGGAATGATGCTGTTGTAGTTCTGTTTCAGCAGATAGCCTCTGGCGCCGAGCTTCAGGG
>CABUPZ010000057.1 GCA_902493585.1 uncultured Fusicatenibacter sp.
TACAAAGGAGCGTCTTTCTATGATTTATACGGTAACTTTAAACCCATCGCTGGATTACGTTGTCACCGTCGATGATTTTCAAACTGGAAAAACCAACCGTACCACTTCGGAGCAAATCCTCCCCGGCGGAAAAGGACTCAACGTTTCTACCGTTCTGAACCGTCTTGGAGTACCGAACACAGCCTTCGGCTTCATTGCTGGATTTACCGGGGAAAAAATCCGTACAGAAATTCAAAAGATCGGAATTTCAGCAGAATTCATTCAATTGGAATACGGTGTCTCCCGGATCAATTTCAAACTGAAATCCATCGACGGAACAGAAATCAACGGCAGCGGCCCCGAGATTCCCAAAGACCGGATGGAACTGCTGATGAAGCGGCTGTCTCGGCTGAAAACGGGAGATATCCTGGTCCTTGCGGGAAGCGTGCCGCCCTCCGTTCCGTCGGATATTTACCGGCAGATGATGTTGGCTTTAGCCGAAAGGGCAGTCGATGTCGTCGTGGACGCATCCGGAGATGCACTCCCGCAGGTGCTGCCTCTCCACCCGTTTCTGATCAAGCCAAACCACCAGGAACTGGGCGAACTGTTTCAGCGAACATTTTCTTCCCGCGCAGAAGTGGTTCCCTATGCACGAAAGCTGCAGGAAATGGGAGCGCGCAATGTTCTTGTCTCCCTTGCCGGGGAAGGGGCGGTCCTTCTGGATGAAGATGGTATGGTACATGAATCTCCGGCGCCGGAGGGAACACTGGTCAACGGTGTCGGGGCGGGGGATTCCATGATCGCCGGTTTTCTGGCGGGATGGCAGGAAACACGGGATTATAGCCATGCCTTCCGGATGGCTCTGGCCGCCGGCAGCGCCACCGCATTTTCGGAATCTCTTGCTGAAAAGGATGCAATAAAAACGCTGTACACAGCCATATGCAGGCAATTAACCGTTCCCCGACAACATTGACCGGAACTGCCTGGGTGACAGGTGTTTGTATCTTCGGAAGATCTTAATAAAATAGCTGGAAGTCCCAAAACCTGTGGCGAGAGCGATTTCCGTGACCGTCATTGAAGTGGAGATCAGCAGTTTTTCCGCCTCCGCTACCCGGAGGCCGTTCAGATAATCCGGAATCTTCCGGTGCATCAACCGCTGAAAAGAGCGGGAAAAATAGCTGTAGCTGAAGCCGCACAGTTCTGCGAGATGGCACACGGAAATATTCTGCCGGAAATGTTCGTCCATGTATGCAAGCGCCGGTTCCAGCGCCCGGAATAATTCCCGGTTTCCCGCCGTATCATCGAATAGTTCCGGATTTTTCCGGTGCCAGTAGCGGATGATCCAAAGACAGATCCCAAGTATATGATTTCGAACGGTAAGCTCATAGGCATATTCCCGTTCGCCGGTTTCTTTCAGGATTTTCTGAAACAGCATTCCGATTCCGGAGCTTGTCAGTTCTTCCTGTGAGATCACTTTTTCCTGCAGACCATCCGGAGAAAGCAGCGGACGCAGATATCCTTTCTCAATGCCGGTTCCTGTAAGATCTCCCTGCAGGAATTCCGGCATAAAGCGAACGACAATGTAGGAACCGCCTTCTTCCGAGCGGGCATAAATATGATGGACTTCCTCGGCGCTGATCAGTACCAGATCTCCGGCCTTCCATCCGTGCCAGGAGCCATTCAGGTAAATCTGAAATTCTCCGCTCAGTCCAAAGAGCATCTCGATATAGGAATGGTAATGGGCAGGGTAGACGCTCCCTGCACCTTCCGCCGTCTGTAAGTGACACAAAAAAGAACAGGGCATCCCGTCCATATATGTCTTTTCTTCTCTGATGTAAGTTTCCATTCTGACCTCATGACAAAATAGTGTTATTTTTCAGCAAATCTATTATAGCATCTTCCCTGCAAATAAGATATGCTGAAATAAGAATTTATAAAAATCGATGGAACAGTTCAAATGGCTGAACTGTTAAAGCCAATCGCAGGAGGAGAACAGATGATGGAAAACAGAACATTTGGAATTGTGATTCCTGAACTGGCTGAATGCAGCCGGAAAGCAGCGGCGGAAGGTGCAGTGCTTCTAAAAAACGAAGACGGTGTGCTGCCGTTCCGGAAAGAAGAATGTATTTCTGTATTCGGGCGCATCCAGTTTGATTTTTACCGCAGTGGAACAGGTTCCGGCGGTGCGGTAAATGCGCCCTTTATAAAAAATCTGGTAGACGGATTTCGGGAAAACCAGGATCTCTGTATCAATGAGGAACTGGTTTCCATCTATGAAACCTGGCGGGAGAATCACCCGGTCGACGACGGCGGCGGCGTCTGGGCAGGTGAGCCGTGGAATCAGGCGGATATGGACCTGACTCTGGAAATTGTCCAGGCAGCCCGTAAAAAATCAGAAAAGGCCGTCTATGTCATTGGAAGGACTGCCGGAGAAGACAAGGACAATACCATGGAGGAAGGTGGCTACTGTCTGACCGCTCAGGAAAAGAAAAACCTGGAACTGATCACAGCGTCCTTTGAAAAGACCGTTGTACTGCTGAATGTGGCAAACATCATTGATATGAGCTGGATCGAGGACGAAGCGTATCATGGAAATATCAAAGCTGTCCTTTACTGCTGGCAGGGCGGACAGATCGGCGGGCTTGCCGTGGCTGATATCCTTTCCGGAGCCGTAACACCGAGCGGAAAGCTGACCGACACGATCGCACGCAGAATCGAAGACTATCCTTCGGACAAAAATTTCGGCGACCGGAAACAGAATATCTATCAGGAAGATATTTATGTAGGTTACCGCTACTTTGAGACGTTCTGCCCGGAAAAAGTGCTGTATCCCTTTGGATTTGGGCTTTCCTATACGGACTTTACACTGAGCGTGCTCAGCGGTGGTGAACGGGTGGAAAACGAGGAAACCTCTATCTGTGTACAGGTACAGGTGAAAAACACCGGTTCGTTTGCGGGAAAAGAAACCGTTCAGCTTTATGTGAGCGCACCGCAGGGCGTTCTTGGAAAGCCGGCGCTGGAACTGAAGGCATTTCGGAAAACCCGGCTGCTTCAGCCGGGGGAAGCGGTATGTGTGTCTCTTTCTGTTCCGGTAACATCACTGGCTTCCTATGACGACAGAGGCGTCACAGGAGTAAAATCTGCCTATGTCCTTGAACCGGGCGCCTATACGTTCTACGTGGGAAACAGTACCCGCAATCTGCAGAAAGCGGAAATTGACGGCCGGGAGGCATGGAATGTTTCTGCATTGACCGTGACGGAGCAGCTGGAAGAAGCCCTTGCCCCGGAAATTCCGTTTGAACGTATGAAACCGGGAACCATCAACGAGGACGGTACCTGGAGTCTTACTTACGAACCGGTTCCGCTTCGCACCGTGGATCTGGCGGAACGCATGGAAAAGCGCCTTCCGAAAGAATTACCTCAGACCGGAAATCGTGGGATCACTCTGCGGAATGTGGCTGATGACGAAGCGGATCTGGAAGCGTTTCTTTCTCAGTTCTCCGATGAAGATCTGAAAGCGATCGTCCGCGGAGAAGGCATGAGCAGCCCGAAGGTAACGCCGGGAACGGCTGCCGCTTTTGGAGGTGTGTCGGATTCTCTGATATCCCTTGGCGTACCGATCGCATGTGCTGCGGACGGACCTTCCGGTATCCGTATGGAAGGCAGGTATTTTGCCACTCAGATGCCCATCGGAACGCTGCTGGCATCTACCTGGAATCCGGAACTGGCAGAAGAGTTGTATACACTGGAAGGGAAAGAAATGTACGCCAACCAGGTGGATACTCTTCTGGGGCCTGGCGTCAATATCCACAGACATCCGCTGAACGGACGTAATTTCGAGTATTTTTCCGAAGATCCGTATCTGACCGGGTGCTTTGCCGCCGCTGCAGTTCGTGGAATGCGTGCAGAAAGAGGCGTAGGAACCGTCAAACATTTTGCGGCAAACAATCAGGAGACCGCCCGTTCCGAAGAAAACAGCGTAGTCTCCGAGCGTGCGCTGCGTGAAATTTATCTGAAAGGTTTCGAGATAGCGGTCAAAGAAGGCGGCGCAACCTCTATTATGACTTCCTACAATGCAGTAAACGGTCATTGGGCAGCCTCCAACTACGATCTGAATACAACCATCCTGCGTGGAGAATGGGGCTATCAGGGCATTGTAATGACAGACTGGTGGGCATGTATGAACCACCCGGTAAACGGCGGACCATCCAGCAGAAAGCGTGTCTCCTACATGGTACGCTCTCAGAACGATCTGTATATGGTGGTTCCCAATCATGGAGCCGCAGATAATGCCAACGGTGACGACCTTCAGGAAGCGCTGGACGAAAAGAGCCTGACCAGAGGAGAACTGCAAAGATGCGCAGCAAACATCTGCCGGTTCCTTATGACGGTTCCATGTATGGACCGTAACCCGAAACTGCAGGAGCGGATCGAACTGCAGAAAGCGTTTGCCCAGGCTACCGAAGAGATGCAGGAGCATGCGCTGCCGCTGGAAGCAGATCGGGAATACCGGATGGATTTTGAACACCCTCTGACCCTGAAAGTAACCGAACCCGGAGCATATTTTATGGAAGCGCGGCTTTCCTCTGCTTCGCCGGAAACGTCTCAGGTCTTCATGGAATTCCTGCTCAATAAGAAATCCCTGCTGCAGGTGCAAATGGGCGGAACCCTTGGAAAACCAAGCGACAGAAAACTGGCAAAAATCCGTTTGGAAGAAGGATATTACCTGCTGGAAGGAAAACTTCAGAAGCCGGATCTTTCCATCGAGTGTGTGAAATTTCATAAGCTGGATCAATAAACATCTGGAAATTTTCTGCTCTTGGAATGGGAGCGATGCGCCTTCCGGTCATCGACGGGGATGATTCCCGGATCGATGAAGCTGCCGCCTGTCAAATGGTGGATTACGCGATGGCACACGGCATCAATTATTATGACACTGCCTGGGGATATCACAATGGAAATTCCGAGCTGGTCATGGGAAAAGCACTGGCAAAACATCCCCGTGAAAGCTTTTATCTTTCGGACAAATTCCCGGGATATGATCTGTCGAACATGGGCAAGGTGAAAGAAATTTTCGAAAAACAGCTGGAAAAATGCCAGGTTTCCTATTTCGATTTTTACCTGTTCCACAATGTCTGTGAGATGAATATCGACGCATATCTGGACGAAACCTATGGCATTTATGACTATCTGATCAGCCAGAAACGTGCCGGCCGTATCCGTCATCTTGGATTTTCAGCTCACGGCAGTTATGACGTCATGAAACGTTTTCTGGAAGCATATGGAAAGGATATGGAATTCTGTCAGATCCAGTTAAACTATCTGGACTGGTCTTTCCAGGATGCAAAAGCCAAAGTGGAACTGCTGGAACAGTATCAGATTCCGGTGTGGGTTATGGAACCGCTTCGCGGAGGTTCTCTGGCATCGCTTTCTGAGGAAGACGCGGCCCGCCTGAAAGCACTTCGTCCTCAGGAGACGATCCCGGCATGGGCCTTCCGCTTCCTTCAGAGCATTCCGGGCGTAACGGTAACGCTTTCCGGTATGTCCAATTTTGAACAGCTTCAGCAGAACATACATACTTTCGAGACGGATGAACCGCTGAACGAGGAGGAGAGTAAGACACTGCTGGAAGTGGCAGACGGCATGGTGAAAAAGATTGTGCTTCCGTGTACCCCCTGTCACTATTGCGTCAGCCACTGCCCGCAGGAACTGGATATTCCAAGTCTGATCGCACTGTACAATGAACACTGTTTTACCAAAGGAGGCTTTATCGCTCCGATGGCGATGTCCGCGATTCCGGAAGAGAAGCGTCCCAGCGCATGCATCGGATGCAGAAGCTGTGAAGCTGTCTGTCCGCAGCAGATCAAGATTTCTGAGGCAATGGCGGATTTTGCTGAAAAACTTGGAATGTAATTTCTGTTTCTGATCGGTCGGTCGACCGATCACGGAAAAATGACCCTTTCGTCTGGGAGCATTCTTCTCTATACAGGGAGGAGAGGATCTCTGATTCCGGACCGAAGGGTCATTTCTTTGTACGTTTTCTTCCTGTTGTCAAATTGTTTTTAAATTCATAAATTTTCCGTGAATAAAATAAAAAAACTGATAGGGCCATTGACAGTCCGGATTTTCTTTCTATAATAGGTTATAAACAAATAGTTATTAAAAGAACTAATGGGAGGATATCAAATGGGCCAAATTACTGGATTTTTAATGAATATCCAAAAAATCATGAAACTGCATGACGGTATGCTGAAAGAAATCTGTGTGAAGTATCAGCTGACTCCGATTGAAGCAAAGATCATCAGTTTCCTGTACAACAATCCGGGAAAGGACACCGCTACAGATATTGTGGAGCTGAGAATGCTTCAGAAAGGGAACGTGTCGGCTGCGGTGGAAACGTTGGTGTGCAAGTCGCTTCTTGTCCGTCAGAAAGATCCGGAAGACCGCAGGAAAGTTCATCTTGCACTGACACCGGACACGGCCCCGATTCTGCAGTCTCTGGAGCTTCTTCAGGATGAATTCCGAGAAAAAATTTTCGCAGGATTTACGGAAGAGGAGAAGCATGCATTTTATGAACTGAACGAAAAACTTCAGGATACTCTGCAGAATGTAGGAAGTACAGACTGTAAAAATGAAGTTTGAAACACACCCAAATACTGAAAAGGAGAGTTACCATCATGCACGAAGTCGTTGACAACAACCGAAAACCATCCAAACGCCCTTTTGTCTTTTATGCCATCGTCGCGATGCTGATCATCATGCTGATGAATGCCCTTGTATTTCCATCCATGCTGAAACGATCTGTCATCGAAGTGGGATATGATCAGTTCCTGACCATGATCGATAAAGATCAGGTGAAGGAAGTCGCCTATGATGAGTATGAAGGACAGTTTGTATTTATCGGAGAAGAGGACGGAAAGACACAGCTCTATAAGACAGGAATCTGGCCGGATGACGGCGAGCGTCTGCTTCAGCAGCTCCGGGAACATCCCGAAATTGAATTCCGGGCTGAAATACCGACACAGGCCAATCCGCTGCTGAGTTTTATCCTTACCTGGATCTTTCCCATCGTTTTCTTCTTTGTGATCGGGGAAGTTTTTTATCACTGGCTCGGAAAAAAGATGAACAACCAGATGCCGGGAGGCATGGGAAATGCCATGTCTTTTGGAAAATCCGGAGCGAAAATTTATGTTGCGGATGCGAAAACCGGAGTGAAATTTTCGGATGTTGCCGGTCAGGATGAGGCAAAGGAATCTCTGATGGAAATTGTAGATTTTCTTCATGAGCCAAAGAAATACACCTCCATCGGCGCAAAACTTCCCAAAGGAGTCCTTCTCGTAGGCCCTCCCGGAACAGGAAAAACACTGATGGCAAAGGCCGTTGCCGGGGAGGCGGGCGTTCCGTTCTTCTCTATCTCAGGCAGTGAATTTGTGGAAATGTTCGTAGGTATGGGTGCTGCGAAAGTTCGTGATCTCTTTAAACAGGCCAATGAAAAGGCTCCCTGTATTGTATTTATCGATGAGATTGATGCCATCGGTCAGAAAAGAAATACCGGCGGTGTCGGCGGAAATGATGAGAGAGAACAGACACTGAATCAGCTGCTGGCAGAGATGGATGGTTTCGACGGTCAGAAAGGCGTGGTACTTCTCGCCGCCACCAACCGTCCGGAAAGCCTTGATCCGGCATTGCTGCGTCCCGGCCGTTTTGACCGCAGGGTCCCGGTAGAACTCCCGGATCTCCAGGGAAGAAAGGCAATCCTTCTGGTTCATGCAAAGGACATCCATATCCAGGACGACGTTGACTGGGATATCATTGCCCGTGCCACTGCGGGAGCATCCGGCGCGGAACTTGCCAACATCATCAACGAAGCAGCTCTGCGCGCTGTCCGCGAAGGCCGCAGCGCCGTATGTCAGCAGGATTTGGAAGAAAGCGTGGAAACCGTTATTGCCGGCGCGCAGCGTAAGAGCGCAGTGATCCCGGACAAAGAAAAGAAAGTCGTTGCTTATCATGAGATTGGCCATGCGCTGGTGGCGGCCTGCCAGACACATTCCGCTCCTGTCACCAAGATTACCATCATCCCACGGACATCCGGAGCCCTTGGATATACCATGCAGGTGGACGAAGGAGAGCATATGCTGATGTCCCGGAGAGAAATCCTGAACAAAATCGCTACGCTGACCGGAGGACGCTGTGCGGAAGAGCTGATCTTCGGTGCTGACCAGATGACCACCGGGGCATCCAACGACATTGAGCAGGCAACAAAGCTCGCCCGTGCGATGATCACACGCTACGGAATGACCGATGAATTTGATATGGTTGCTCTGGAGACCGTACAGAATCAGTATCTTGGTGGAGATGCCTCTCTCGCCTGTGCCGCAGACACTGCCTCCCGGGTGGATGCGCTTGTGGTGGAAACCGTCAAACAGGCACATGAAAAAGCAAGGAAGATCCTGACCGAAAATGAAGCCCAGCTCCATAAACTTGCCGGCTATCTGCTGGAAAAAGAAACGATTACCGGGGAAGAACTTATGGAACTTATTGACCAGCCTGGAGCATCAGCTCCGGTATAAAAATCAGTCTGCGGATAACCATCAGATCTCGGATGACCTGAAGGAATGCGCAGATACGATCTCCTGTACGGATCTTAAAATGCAGGAGCTTCGGCAGCGGCTTTAGGAAACCAGTGTGAAAATACAAGAGGATTTTTTATTTGGAAATCCTCTTGTATTTTCACGAAAAAGTGATATACTTAATACATTGAAAAATAAATAGACAAGTCAAATGGCTAGCTATTTATTATTCGATGTATCAATTGCATGCAGATATAGTTCATCGGTAGAACGCCAGCTTCCCAAGCTGGAGAGGCGGGTTCGATTCCCGTTATCTGCTCTCTGAACAGATTCCGAGCATACGACATCACTGAATTTTCAGTGGTGTTTTTTCATGGAAAGAATCCGTTTTAACGGCCAACATAAACCTGCGCCTCATAATCCCATTGCAAAATCCCCGAAACAATAATGAGCTGTACCGTAAATGCCGGCTCTGCCCCATATTTTGTTCGGGCCGCTTCTGCAGTTTGCTTTCATAATTCGCTTTCTTTTCCGCCTGGTCCAAGAAATCTACAATTTTTTCCAGATCGTCATATTCCAGAACCTTTTTTTATCTCCTGCAAAGGCAGGTTCATAAGCTGTAAAGCCCGTACCGTATTCAGCCGGACAATATCCTGCTGGGTATAATAGCGGTAATTCGTCCGTTCATCTTTTTTGCTCGGCTTCACTAATCCGATACGGTCGTAATGACGCAGTGTTTCGCTGGTTGTATGAACCGCTTTTGCAGCTTCTCCAACGGAAAAATATTTCTTCATTCTTTCTTTTCTCCTATTGACCTTTGTGTTGCACAAAAGTTTATAATCTATTTTATCATTGGCTATTGTGGAACGTAATAGAGATATCGCTGTTCAGGAGGATAACAAAATGTCTTAGACGCACCGCCTTACGAAAACCATCGACGGCAAAAACATTGTAGAAAAATTGTTTTTCCTTTTCATCCGTTTTTCTTTATTTCCCACAGCGGTGCGATGTGATATACTGAAAACATAAGAGATCAAATGTTTTGTTTTCACAGAATACCAAAAAGGAGATGAGATGCATGGAAGAGAGTTACATCCTTGAGGCTGCAAAAGCCGCCCGGGAACTGATAGAGACTGCCGACATGCAGCCGGGACAGATTCTTGTGGTCGGCTGTTCTTCCAGTGAAGTGGAGGGGTGCCGCCTTGGCACGCATTCCAGCGAAGAAACCGGAAGGTATATTTTTGAAGCCATTTACACGGAAACAGAGAAAAGAGGGGTCTTTCTGGCCGCGCAGTGCTGTGAGCATCTGAACCGCGCTCTGGTATTGGAACGGGAAGCAGCCCTTCGCTATGGTTACGATCCGGTCAGTGTCGTTCCGTGGAAAAAAGGCGGAGGCTCCTTTGCGACGGCTGCCTTTTACGGGATGAAGGATGCCGTGGTGGTGGAACATATCCGGGCGCATGCGGGAATGGATATCGGAGATGTGCTGATCGGCATGCATCTGCGTGATGTTGCAGTGCCGGTCCGCCTTTCTGTGCCGTCCATCGGCGGCGCACACCTTGTCGCTGCAAGAACCCGTCCAAAATACATCGGCGGTGAACGGGCACATTATCAGTAAATTCAAGAATCTTTCGAGAAATAGGCCCTTTACTGCAAGAAAAACTTCAATTACAACATGGCACAAAAATACGGAACACCCGTTTCACTATTTTAAGCTTCGTGAAACAGATGTTCCGTATTTTTTAACCATTGTATCCTTGCTATTTCAGCATTTTTCCCGCTGCCTTTTGCTTTGCCCGCAGCCGCATGATCGCCTTCTGCTTTTTCACAAAAGCGGCGATGCCTTCTACGATAAGATTCAAGTAGCGAAGAACAGGCTCTGTCGCCACAGAGAAGACTACCAGCAGCATGATACATTTCCTGGACATTCCGGAAATCGCAAACAGTTCATTCAGGAAGATGCTGCAGAAGATAAATGCGGCCACAGAAATTCCGAGAATTGCCCAGCGCATCCAGTTCATCGGCTTGCTGATCCGGTACAGGATCATAAATCCGACAATGGCCATCAGGAAGGTGGAAGCTGTCGCGATATCTTCAGACCCTACACCAAACTCCTGACCAAAAACCACAAGCGTCGCGATCACGATAAAATCCGTCAGTGCCGCCGGGAGTGCCTGAACCAGAATATTCGTGATAAAATGTCCTTCGATCCGGTTCTTATTCGGCAGCATGGACAAAAGGAACGCCGGAAAACCGATGGTAAACGTACTGATCAATGAGATCTGGGACGGTTCCAGCGGATAGGTCAGCATGGAAACCAGCGAGAAGATGGACAGCAGAAACGAAAAAATGTTCTTCACCAGAAACAGGGATCCGGAACGCTGCAGGTTGTTGACCACCCGGCGTCCTTCCAGAACAACGGAAGGCATTTTTGCGAAATTATTGTCCAGCAGTACCAGCTGGGATGCCTGCGCCGCAGCGTCGCTTCCCGACGCCATGGCTATGGAGCAATCGGCATCTTTCAAAGCAAGGACATCATTGACACCGTCACCGGTCATCGCCACGGTCTTGCCTGCGCCCTTCAGCGCATGGACAAACTGCCGTTTCTGATCCGGTGTTACACGGCCAAAGACCGTATAATTCAATACCGCCTCCTCAATGTCTTCTTCTGTTTTCAGCGTGGAAGCGTCAATAAACCGTTCCGCATGAGTGATACCCGCCTGTTTTGCAACCTCCGAGACGGTCTGCGGATTATCACCGGAAATGACTTTGACTTCGACTCCCTGCTCCTCAAAATAACGGAAGGTCTCCGGGGCTTCTTTTCGGATCGGATTGGACAGCAACACATAGCCCAGCGGCGTTACCGGAGCCGTCAGTTCCTTGCCGTCCGGAATTCCCGGATAAGAACCGAACACCAGAACACGGTAGCCCTGGCGGGTATAAGGTTCAATTTCCGGCTGGTAGGACGGAAAATCGTCCCGAAGGACAAATTCCGGTGCACCGAGAACATACGCGCCGTCGGAGAAAGTCGCGCTGGAATACTTGAAAGCAGAAGAGAAGGACGTGATCGACACTGCTTTTCGTCCGGTCGGCTTCTTGAAATATGCTTTCATCGCTTCCATTGTGATATTATCGCTGGACATCACCGCCGCAAAATCGCTGACCACGGATTCCAGGGAAAAGGTTGGATTTTCCGGTGCATGTTCCGCCGGGATCAGCTGATTGACCTGCATGGTATTTTCTGTGATGGTTCCCGTTTTGTCCACGCAAAGGACGTTGACGCGCGCCAGAGTCTCAATACACTTCATATCGTGTACCAGTACTTTCTGAGTCGCCAGACGGATCACGCTCACAGCCAGAGCCACGCTGGCAAGAAGGTACAGGCCCTCAGGAATCATTCCGATGATCGCGGCAACCATCGAAGTGATGCTTTCACGGAAAGAATCGTGGGAAATAAAGAACTGCTGTCCAAACAGGAGCAGACCAATTGGAATAATCAGAATACCAACGATCTTGACCAGCTTATCCAGGGAACGGATCATCTCAGACTGCTCCCCTTCTTTCATCGCCTTGGCTTCCATCGTCAGTTTTGAGATATAGGAATCCTCGCCGACCTGTGTCAGACGGCTCTTGCAGCTTCCGGAGACGATAAAGCTTCCGGACATCAGAGAGTCCCCAGGTTTCTTGGTGATCTCATCGGATTCACCGGTCAGGAGAGATTCGTTCACCTGAACTTCCCCTTCCAGTACAACGGCATCCGCACAGATCTGTTTTCCAGCGGTAAATACAACGATATCATCCAGAACCAGATCCTCGGCTTCCATCACCTGTTCCCTGCCGTCACGGATCACCGTCGCTTTCGGGGCATTCAGCACAGAAAGCTTTTCCAGAGTCTGTTTCGCACGGATCTCCTGAATAATACCGATCAGCGTGTTGGCGATCACCACCGGAAGAAATGTAAGATCACGAAAAGATCCGGCGATGATGACCAGGATCGCAATGATCAGAAAGATCAGGTTGAAATAAGTAAACACATTGCTCTTGACAATTTCTGCTGTCGTTTTGGACGGAGGTTCCACCGCGCGGTTGTTCCATCCGTTGCGCATGTATTCCTCGGCCTGCTCGCTGGTCAGACCAACGGCAGGATCTGCGGTATACCTGGTCGTAGGCTGCCTTTTGTTAAGAATTTCTGTGATTGTTTTTTTCATGAAAACATCCTCGCTTGTTGTAAAATACAGCTACAGTTCCGACAGAAACCAAAATCGGAAGACAGAACTGCAGCAAAATATATCCACTATTTCCAAGTATAACACAATTCGAAGAAAATCAGATAAAAAAACTGTTAATATTTTCCAAAAAATTTTCGAAATATTTTCTGAAGGTTTTCGATTACTTTATCTCTTCAATTTCATGAATCTTCGGCTCCGCGATCATGGAATAATTCGTATGGTAAATGACAAAGCCGGGTTTCGCGCCGTTTGGTTTTTTCAGGTTCTTTTTCTGGGTATAATCGATCTCCACCTTCGGCGCCTGACGTCCCTTGGAATAGTAAGCTGCAAGCCGTGCAGCCTCCTCAAAGGTGCGGTCCGGCAGTTCCTCCCCGTTGGATTTCACGATTACATGACTGCCCGGCTGTCCCTTCGCATGGAACCACCAGTCGTTTCCGGACGCAAACTTAAAGGAAAGCTCGTCGTTCTGAAAATTGTTCTTTCCCACATAAATGTCAAACCCGTCGGAGGAACGGTAGTGGAACGGGCGGGAGACGATTTTTTTCTTCTTCCCGGTGGGACCTTTCCGGCGAAGGTAGCCGTATTCCACCAGCTCCTCCCGCACCTCCACCAGGTCGTCCTCGTCCAAGGCAATATCCAGGGAAGTGCGGATGGATTCCAGATGTTCCAGATCACTTCTGGTTTCCTCCAGCAGCTCATTGAGCGCTTCCTCCGTTCTTTTCAGTTTGGTGTAACGGTCAAAATACTTTTTCGCATTTTCCGCCGCGCTCAGATGTTCATCCAGCGGAATGGTGATCATCTCATTGGTATAGTAATTCAGCGCTTCCAGTGAACGTGCCCCTTCCTCAAGATGGTATCCATAAGTGTTCAGCAGCTCGCCGTAGATACGGTATTTTTCTTTCTTTTCCGTATCCTTTTGCTGCTTCTGCTGAAGTTCGTACTTTTTGGAGGTACGCTCGATCGCAGTGGTGACGATCCTGCGCAGGTCGGCGGATTTCTGACGGATCAGGGTGATCCTGTTTTTCATGGAATAATAGCTTTCCAGTACCTGAGAGATGCTTTCATAGGGAACACTCTTCTGATCCTGGTATTTTGTCAGCGGAAACGCGGCGAATTCCAGCGGTTCTTCCTCCTGATAAACGATCACGGGAGAGAAGTCCTGTCTCCGGATCCTGTCCACCAGGTCATCCGTCGTCTGCCACAGGGTTTCTTTCTCCGTTTTCTCCAGTTCCTGTGCCTGCCGCTTCGGATCGATCCCGCTTCTCACGCACAGTTCTTCCGCGATCAGCGGGCTGAATCCGGTCAGAGACGTATAAACCGCCTTGAATACGGGCAGCGGTTTGGCAAAAACCGTCTCTTTGAACGCCTCCCGGCTCATACTCAGAGGATCCAGTTTGTCCTGAGTATGGGGAATAAACCAGGTACGTCCCGGAAGAACTTCGCGGACAGAGCTCATATTTGCGGAGATATGTTTGATGCTGTCAATGATCGTATCATCCTCCTGACAGAAAATGATATTGCTATGTTTTCCCATGATCTCGACGATCAGTTTCTTCCGGCAGATATCTCCCAGTTCGTTGAGATGTTCCAGTTCAAAGATCAGGATCCGCTCCAGGCCCGGCTGGGTCACCGACAGGATCCTTGCACTTCCGATATGTTTTCGCAGAAGCATACAGAAATTGGGGGCGGTCAAAGGCCCCTGCTTGTTCTCCCCGGTCAGATAGATCAGTGGGAGAGAAGCGCTCGCCGAAAGAAACAGCCGGTACTGGGTACGGTTGTTTTTCACTGTGATCATCAGTTCATCCGCTTCCGGCTGGGCGATCTTGTTGATCTTTCCCCCGACAATCGTATGGTTCAGCTCAGAAACAATATTTGCAATGGTAATTCCATCAAATGCCATAATTCATTCTCCTTATCTAAATTCTCTAAAATTATAATATAAAAAAAAAGATTTGACTAGGGTTTTAGAATGAATTATAATGAATCTGTATGGGTTGCTTACTATTTGATTCGTTTTCATCCATACAGGAAGGATTTTTGACATGATTAAAAGTATGACGGGCTTCGGCAGAGCCGAATTACAGGATGAAGTCAGGAGATTTACCGTAGAGATCAAATCCGTCAACCACCGTTATCTGGATTTCAATATGAAGATGCCGAAAAAACTCAGTGTTTTTGAGGCGGCGATCCGTGGTGTTCTGAAAGAATACATGCAGCGCGGTAAGGTGGATGTTTTTATCTCCTGTGAGGATTTTTCTTCCGGACGGATGCAGCTCCATTACAACAGGGAACTTGCCGGACGGTATCTGGAATATTTCCGTCAGATGGAAAAAGAATTTTCACTGGAAAATGATATCAAGGTGTCTCATCTTTCCCGCTGTCCCGAGGTTCTCACCATGGAAGAGCAGGAGATTGACGCGGAAGAACTCTGGTCTGAGTTGGAAAAGGCACTTCGGGCAGCCGGTGAACAGTTTGCCGCTTCCCGCCAGGTAGAAGGTGAAAATCTGAAACGGGATCTGACCGCGAAGCTGGACAGCCTGCAGGCAAACGTGAGACGGATCGAAGAGCGTGCCCCTGAAATCCTGAGTGAATACCGGAATCGTCTTGAGACAAAAATGAAAGAACTGCTGGAAGACACGCAGATGGAAGACAGCCGGATCGCTGCGGAAGTGGTGATTTTTGCTGATAAGATCTGTACGGATGAAGAAACCGTGCGTCTGAACAGCCACATTGAAAATATGAAGGCTGCGCTGAATGACGGAGAGGGGATCGGGCGAAAACTGGATTTTATTGCACAGGAAATGAACCGTGAAGCCAATACGATCCTTTCCAAGGCAAATGACCTGGAAACGACCAACATTGCAATCGAACTGAAAACAGAGATTGAAAAGATCCGCGAACAGATCCAGAATATCGAATAAAACAAAGGGTGATTCAGGTTGTCAAAACTTATTAACGTCGGTTTTGGAAACGCCGTAAATTCCGAAAAGATTGTTGCCGTGGTCAGCCCCGAGGCCGCTCCCATCAAGCGGATGGTGCAGAAGGCAAGGGAAGAAAACCACCTGGTGGACGCAACGGTCGGCCGCAGAACCAAAGCGGTGATCTTTACCGGGGAAGGCCTGGTGATCTTGTCGGCGCTTCAGCCGGAAACCATCAGCCGTCGGTTTAACGCCCATGGGGCGTCATTATC
>CABUPZ010000058.1 GCA_902493585.1 uncultured Fusicatenibacter sp.
AAAATAAATGAATCAGGCCGGCTGATTCCTGTTTTTGTTCCGCAGGAAGAAATCACACCGGATACCTGCCGCGAATCTCTCTTCCCGGCACTTCGTCTCTGTCACGGCGCGCCCGGAGAACTCCGTGGGAATTTCGGTCTGCATCCGGAGCTTTTGCTGTCCCATCTGAAAAATCTCGATGCCGCAATCCTGCTCGGCGGGCACAGCCACAAGCAGGAGCAAAGAGAATATGCCGAAAAAACATACCTGAATCCCGGTTCCCTTGGGCTTGCGCTTGATGGAGTCGGCGGCCATGCCCATTTCGCGATTCTGACGCTGGAAAACAGCACATGGCAGATCGAATGTTTTCAGATTCCCTACGATCTCGAAGGCTACCTCGCCGAATTCGACCGCGCCGGGCTGGAAACGCATGGCAGTGTCCTTGCCCGTTCCTTAAAACGGACATTGACCTGCGGCGTGAATTATTTTTATCTCACCGTAAAACGAGTGCGTGAACTCGCCGATGCACTGGCACTGACCGATCTGGACGAAGAGGTCTGGAAAAAGGCGGAACAGGAACTGAAATAACCGTCCATTCAAAAGACGGCAGGCTGTGTACTCACACACAGCCTGCCGTCTGTTTCTATTCCCTAACTTCTATTTTTCTTTTCGAAACACAACCGTCTCAAATCTTCTGACCACTCCATCATACTCTCCCGTCATCGGCTGGTATGTTTCCGTATCCATCGGAAATGCAGCCGGTTCAGCTCCGTAGTTCTGTACAAACAGATACTTGTATTTCTCATCCTCCCTTGTTGCAACATCGAGCCCTTCCGGGATTTCGGCTGCCGCGCGTTCCAGGCCTTTTTCTTCTGCCAATTTCCGGCAGAAGTCATCGTAAAATGCCTGTTCAAAATCTGCGCAGACATAATACGCCTCGCCCTCTCCAAATACATTTTTCGTCAGTGCCGGATATCCCGCATAGAAATCGTCACGGTATGCCAGCAGCGTTTCGGCACCGTTCGTTTTTACCAGGTCGCAGAAATTTCGGATTTCATATGTCTTTCCTTCTCCCACACCCGCATTCACATCCTGATCATACAATGCGTCCAGCTCGGTGCTCCGCAGGCCGAATACATCCATCAGTCCGTGCGGGGTTCCGCCGAGGAAACAGAGGTCGTTTTCATCCACAACTCCCGACCAGTATGTCATCACAAAGGTGCCGCCGTCTGCCACGAAATTCCGGATTTTTTCCTCAATTCCGGCCCGAAACAGATACAGCATCGGTGCAAAGACAATCCGGTAGCCGGAAAGACTCTCCTCCATATCAAGGAAATCCACATTCACACCCAGTTTCCGAAGACCGCCATATACTTTCTTCACGGTATTCATGTAATGCAGTCCCATATTCCGTGGTCCCTGCGCATCCTCCATGGCCCAGCGGCTTTCGCAGTCATGCAAAATTGCAGCCTGTGCCTTCGTCGTGCTTCCCGCAATCTGCGCCAGATCCAAAAGCGCCTCGCCCGTCTCTGTCACCTCACGGAACACGCGCGTATCCTTTCCGCCGTAGTGGTCAATGACCGCCCCGTGGAACTTCTCGCTCGCACCGCGGCTCTGGCGGATCTGGAAATACTGGACACTGTCGGAACCATGCGCCACTGCCTGCAGCGATGCCGCCTTTAAAAGCCCAGGCCGTTTCAGCTTGCTGACACTCTGCCAGTTCGTGCTTGTCGGGCAGGACTCCATCAGAAGGAACGGTTTTTTCATCAAACTCCGCATAAAATCGTGCTGCAGTGCCGCATCAAGCGCAGTCACCTCTTCTGCTTCCTTGTGCCAGGTCGGATAATTATCCCATGACACCACATCAATCAGATCCTTGAACTTATGATAATTCAGTCCCTGGAAATCATACATCATGTTGATTGTCACCGGAAGTTCGGAACCGCCCGCGCGGATCGCTGCTTTTTCCCAGGCAACAAAGTCTGCTGTCTGATCTGTCACAAACCGTTTCCAGTCAAGATTCAGTCCGTGAAGCCCCATCTCACCCTTTGGGGACGGACTCTCAATCTGCTCAAAATTCTGATACGAATGGCTCCAGAACGTTGTATTCCACGACATATTCAATGCATCAATCGTCTCATATTTTTTCTTCAGCCACCCCTGAAATGCCTTCTGGCAGAGCGGGCAATGGCATTCTCCACTCAGTTCATTCGAAATGTGCCACATTTTTACCGCCGGGTGCTTTCCAAACTTCTCGCTCAGCAGGCGATCAATTTTCCCCACCTTTTCCCGGTAAACCGGCGAAGTATAACAGTGATTATGGCGTCCGCCGAACAGATTTTTCGTGCGGTCCGCGTTTACGCGCAGTACCTCCGGGTATTTGTCTGCAAGCCACTTCGGGCGTGCTGCAGACGGTGTCGAGAGAATTACTGAAATCTCATTCTTATACAGCTGATCCATGATCTTTTCCAGCCATTCCAGGTGGTATACACCCTCCTCCGGCTCGAGCACAGACCAGGAAAAGACACCAAGCGTCACCTCGTTGATATGCGCCTCCTTCATATATTCGATATCCTGCTCCAGAATTTCCGGCATCGCAAGCCACTGCTCCGGGTTATAATCCCCTCCATAGATAAATCCACTCTGGTTCATGTTCGTTTTCCTTTCTCTGTTCATCGAAATATCGTCTCCACGTGCAGCTTCTCAATTTTGCAGGCACATCCATCCGCTGCATCCGGCTGCTTTTCCAGAAAAATCGGATCACCCGGATGCAGAGGATAGACAACGAGTTTCAGTTTCTCCGGAAACTCAAAATAGCCAAGGCTTAACAGGGCCTCCTGACCGGTATAGAAATAATCGTTGATTTTCTCTTCCCCATCAAACACTTCCATACGGTTTCCGTACCAGGTCAGAAAAGCAAACGCATCGTGATAATTTTTTTCGCCCGGATAAGCAAGCTTCAGTTCGTATACTGCTTTCTCTTTATCCTGCTCTTTGCAGACAAGCTCTGCCTCCGGCTCCTGTGCTTTGTAAATACGCTCATACAGCGTAAAGTTTCCTCTTTTTCCACACTCTTTGAAATCCACAATGCCTTTTTCCACTGCCGGATACACAGCGATCATGGTTTTTCCACTGCCTGTCACAACAAGCTCACCGTTTTCTTCCCAGACATAATTTTCGGAAAGAACGAGATAATCCTGATCCAGATGCACCTTCCATGCATTCAGCGCCTCCTGCCGGGAAATCAGGCAGAGTTCTGCGCGCGCATCGCCCTCCCACTGAATCTGCGGGTCGAGATCACCGTAAAATACGAACGCATCTCCCTTTTTCGTATGTAAAACGCAGAGCGGTGTGGCAAGTGCCGTGTGAAGAACCGCATCGTTTAGTTTCATATTGTACGGAAAAAATCCATACATTCCCTCTTTCAGGTCAAATGCCGGAAATCCCACGCTCGCTTTTCCATCCAGGAGTCCCTCCAGTTTCACCTGTGGATGATCATCCATCTTCCATCTTCTCTGGTAATTGTTAAAAAAGACGTATCCATGGTCCGCATCGTGACGGCACGCTGTCCGAACCGTGTGCATATCTCCCGGCAGAATCCTTATCGTTGGAATTTCAGACCGAAGTGAGGCCATATCCTCGCCAAAATCATTCAAAAACAGCGCCAGCAGCTTGATCTCCCGATAGCTGTCCGAGATTGTTCCGTACTGCCGGATCGGCGCGTTGAAATCGTAATTGATCTCCGGCAGGTCGTTCAGATATCCTGTCGCGCGGCTCTCCTGCAGGGTGGACAGTTTTCCCTTCGGATTGCTGCCGCCGTGGTCCACTTCCCATTTTTACGGTAGACATCGCTCCGACATCGCATCCCTTCGCCACCGGTCTTCTGTGCATGGTAACCTGAAGCCCGCCTCCAAGTTCTGCCGTCAAAAACGGAAAATCCTCCTCGTTGTAACTGTTTGCATTTTCCACATGATGATCACACGCAATCAGTGCATCGTTCCTTGTGTGGCTGAACACAAAGTTTGCGTTCGGCTCAATCTCGCACGTTCTCTGATCCCATGGTGCTTCACAGTAGCCGCCCATGACCGGAAGCAGATCGCCGATGCAGGCTCCGCCCCAACCGGTCGCCGTGTACAGCGGCACATCAAAGCCAATTTCCTTTGCCATTGCTGTCAATGTGCGGATATGCGCCTCGCCCTCCGGTCCCTGCAGACCGCCGACGTGGCCGTACTCATTCTCGATCTGAATACCGATCACCGGACCGCCGTCCTTTTCCATGCATCCATCGACCTGCGCATAAACCTTTTTCCAGAACCGTCTGACATAGCCAAGATATTCCTCGTTGTTACAGCGGATCGCCATGCCCTCTTTCTCTCTCTCGATGATCCAGTCCGGGAATCCGCCGTTCCGCACTTCCCCGTGCACAAACGGTCCGATACGCAAGAATACCGACAGTCCGACTTTCCGGCACAGTCTTACAAACGTTCCGATATCCCGGCATCCTTCAAAATCAAACACATTTTCCTCTTCCTCGTGGTGAATCCAGATCACATAGGCCGAGACGACAGAAACTCCGCCCGCCTTTATTTTGCGCAGTGATTCCTCCCACCACTCTTTGCGGTACCGACTGTAATGCATTTCGCCCATCACCGGAAACCACGGTTTTCCATTTTTAATCAGATAATCCCTGCAATAGCTGTACTCTGCTCTCATCGTCTTATTGTCCCTCTCTTTTTACTGTCTGCAGACAGAAATTCCGCATCATGCCGTACATCGGCGGCGATGAAATTCGGATTCCGGCAGTGACTTCCTGCGGTTTTCTGATTTCGCATGTCACTTTGTAGCCGGTCCATGCATGTTCTGTCGGATGAATCACAGTCTCTTCTTTTCCCTCTTCCGTATTGAGGAACAGCCGCACATCCACATTTGTTGTATCGGTTCCCTGAAAGGCAACAGATAATGTATACGTTCCTGCCTCCTGTACCTTTACCGTCTGGCAGATCGAAAACGTAAAGTTTTTCGGTGCTTCTACGCGTACCGCATTCACCGGCGGAGCTGGGAACGGATCGACAAACTCCGGAAACAGCTGTACTGCAACGGCATCCTCGGATTTTTCTACGTTCCAGCGCGCCAGGCCGTCTTCCCAGCCGACATCGAGCAACAGATTCTCCGCCTCCGGCAGCTCTTCCACCACGCAGATCTTCGCATGTGCAGCAAACGGAACACCTTCCACATTTCCTGTCACATCATATTCGCCTGTCACGCGTGTGTCCGGCACTTCGTTCCAGTTTACCCGCCGCTGCTCCACCATTCCGTCATACAGCAAAACCGGGAGCATCTCCGGCAGACCGCATGCTTCGTCTTTTACTACGGTCATTGGCTCCGGCTCGTAAATCTTGGCCGGTTTTTCCGGACAGGCATCATTCCGTGTAAACAGGAAAGAACGAATGCCCTCCATGATGGTTCCCTTCTCCTCCAGCAGACCCATATTTTCCGACCAGCCGCCCTCACCGTCTTTCGGAACACAGATCGGTTCCCAGTAATAGATACCCTGCCCCATTTCATCCGGCAGCGAAGCAACGATATTGGCAACCAGATCCAGCACCTGCTTCTGTCCGGCAGGCGTCGCCGGAAATCCTGCGATTTTTTCCTGCTGTTCATCGATAAACCCATGCGCACTCTTTCTCCATGCATGCGCCGTCTCAACGACCATAATCGGCTTTTTGTAATCCTGGATCAGCTTCGTCATTGTCTCTTTCAGATCCGTGAAAGTGCCGTGCCAGAATGGATAATAGGAAAGTCCGATCAGGTCAAAATCCTCGAGTCCTGCCTCAAAGGAACAGTCAAACCACTCTTTCAGATAGAAATACCGTCCGCCCTGGTCGAGATGGATCATAACCTGCATCTCATCTTTTCCGGCTGCAGCCCGCGCACCGCGGATTCCGGCATTTACAAGCTGTACCATTTTTGTATAATCCGGCAGCTCTCCGTCCGGAAACAGAAGGCCGCTTCGGATCTCATTTCCGATCTGAACAATATCCGGCAGAACGTCCTCCTCTTTTAATGCCGTCAGCGTATCTCTTGTATAAGAAAAAACAGCCTCTTTTAATTCTTTAAAGCTTAAGTTTTCCCAATCTTTCGGCTTTCTCTGCTGACCGGGATCCGCCCAGAAATCAGAATAATGGAAATCCAGCATAAAGCTCATGCCATGTGCCCGGATCCGTTTTGCCATCGCCAGTGTATGCGCATAGCTGCAGTATCCGCCGGACTCCCTGACATGCTCCGGCGCATTCCAAATACGGAGCCGTACGGAATTTACCCCGTATTTCTGAACGAGATCCAGCGGATCCATAACAGTTCCGTCAAAGTCCTTCACCTGTACTCCGGCATCTTCCAGCTCCGGTATAAAAGATAGATCCATTCCCTTCTGAAATTCCATTGTTCTGTCCTCCCTGCTACGTTAGTTTGTCGATTTTCGGAATAAAATGTCGTAATCCAGCATCGTCTTCTTCTCATAATTTTCCCCTCGGAGCCGCTGGATCAGCTGACGCACGGCTGTGCCTCCCATCTGGGATGCTGCCACACTGACTGCTGTAACTGCAGGGGAATAGCAGTCCAGATTGGTGCTGTTGTAGAGCGAAGCAATCGCGACGTCCTTGGGAATTCGATAGCCTTCCGCCTGGAGCCGGGACATCACCATCGTACAAATCTCGTCGTCGCCACAGATGATGCATTCCACTTTTTTGGATATAATATTTTCAATGATCGCATCCAGAAACTCCATACGGATCGAACCATTGTAGAAAAGCTGATCCTTCTCGGAAATTCCATTTTTAATCAGCGCCCGGCAGAAACCTTCGTGACGCTTGCGGTCTACGTTATAGCTCATATCCTTGACAAGAAACGCAAATCTGCGGAATCCCTTTCCGATCAGCAGCGTTGTCATTTTCTCTGCCGCACCCTCATTGTCGGTATCCACCTGGATAATGTTGTCATACCGGCATGTTTCCGTCAGTGCTGTCGGGAAATTTGCCTGACTTAAATACTGCAGCGCACGGTCATCCTCAAGCGCACGTGTCAGGAGCATACCATCCACCCGGTTCGACTCCACCAGCGACTGCAGCTCTGAAATATCATGCGCGTTGCTCGTCGTAATCAGCACATTGTACCCGAGCATCGATGCCGATTCGCAGACGCCGAGCAGACAGTTCTGGAAATAAACACCGCTTCCATAATAAACGTCTGAAGGCAGTACCACGCCGATGTTGTGCGTCACCGTTCGGGTCCGCGCCATCTCCTCCCGCTCTTCTCCCCGTTTTGCCACCTCGAGAATCCGGTTTCTGGTCTTCTCTCCGATTCTGCCCTTACCGGACAGTGCACGGGAAACGGTACTTTTTGATACCCCTATCTCTTTTGCAATTTCCTCCAGTGTCATAAAAGCATCCTGTCACTTTCTGTTAAATTTGAAAAATTCCTATAAAAGAAGGAACGGCCGCGCCGCTGTTAGAAATCAAGTCATCCCTCAAAGCTTTTTGAACCATCACTTGATCTCTAAAAGAAGGAACGGCCGCGCCGGAGCTTCTGGCAGACCAGCGCGTCCATTCCCTGTTTTATTTTACTGTTTTATTTTACTGTTTTATTTTCCTTCTTTCTCCGCTACATACTCTGCTGCCTGACGGTTCATCTCATCCAGAATATCCTGGATTCCGGCGCTGTCCATAGCTGCGTTCATGGCATCGATGGAAGCGTCCACATCGTCAACGAGACCGTTGATCAGCGGGTTATAATAATTGTCGATGGCTGCCTCTACTGCTGCAAACTGTGTACTTACATTGCTGGAATCAAAGTTAAATCCGTCGTAAACATGATCTTCTTTGATGTTGTTGTTGAAGGCATCTTTGATGCTTTCATACTTGTCGTCCAGAGCCGTTCTGTTCTCAAGATATTCCTCTCTCTGGATGGTGCAGTTGTTCCATCCCCAGTTGCAGTTACTTGCTACACCATAGCCGCTCTCATCAATAACTTTGTACTGATCATCACCGACTGCTTCCCAGTGCTTTCCTTCGATACCGAGCATAGCCAGATCGTAAACATCCGGGTTGGTGTAGAATTCATTTAATACCATCATGGCTCTCTCTTTGTTTTTACTGTTTGCGTTGATGGCAACACCGTTGTTGATGTAAGAGTTTACTTTTTTCGACAGGTTTTTGTTCGGGTCTACCATCGTTACATTCCAATCCGGATGTTCCTCATTTGCCTGTTTTCCGTAGGTAAGACAGGTTCCGAGATTCCAGCTCATGCTTGCTGTTCTTCCGGTCAGAAGTCCGGTCTGTCTCTCATCGCTGCTGTTTAATACGTCGCTGGACCATGCTCCGGCGTCTACCAGGTCTTTCATCTCCTGGCAGTACTCACGGAACGCATCCCATTCACCGATGTACTGGAATTCAAGATCTTTCGGATCCTGGGTATGATACAGAATCAGCTCGCCGCCCTTCGGTGCTCCGCCCGTTGTGGAATAGCCCTGGGACTGGAAGAATGGATACCACGGTCCGCCCTGACTTGCATAGATACCGTCTGCTGCACATGCTTTGTAGAACTTCATCAGGTCATCCCAGGATGTAATATCATCCATACCGTATTTTTCCATCAGGTCACCGCGCACTGCCAGAACTTCCTGACCAAACTCGTTGGCATAGCTCGGAACCATGTAGATTTGTCCGTCAATCTTTGCCTGCTCCCATGCCATTTCCGGAACAACCTCCCAGATATCCGGTGCATACGTTTTGATAAAGTCCTCAGAAAGCGGTGCAAATCCGCCGAGGGAAACGGTCTGCTCGTAATGGCACCAGCTCGATGCGGTAAAGATCAGGTCAAAATCTTCCTGTGAGGAGAACAGCAGGGAATATTTCGTGTCATGCTCGCCCCAGGAAAGGAATTCTACGTTCAGAGAGCAGTTCAGCTTCTCTTCCAGAATCTCATTGATTTTGGCGTAAACCTCATCAAAATCCGGGGTACGGTCGCCGATCAGATACATCGTCAGATCGACATGCTCCGAAGTGTCTGCACTCAGGTTGTCTCCCGATGTGCCGGAAGCTGCGGAGCTGCTTTTGCTGTCGCCCGTGCTTCCCTTTCCGTTGCCGGAACCGCATCCTGCCAGCATGCCGGCTGCCATTGCGGATGCAAGTAATACAGATACCAGTTTTTTTGTGCTCTTTTTCATAAAGAACCTCCTTCATAAATATAATGTGTAATTCAAGCGGATATTCGCAATCCGCTTTGCTACTTGCTCATAACCGAATAACTGCTCCGCAGTTTATCAGAAGGAGCTTGCACTCCTCCTGATACAAGCAAGTCCCCACCCGCCTGCTTATTGCTTTTCGCAATGGAAACAGGGGACTTACTTGATTCAGTTAAATTAACATGATTTGTATCAGCCTTTGACTGCTCCGATTGTGATACCCTGTACAAAGTATTTCTGTACCAGCGGATATGCCAGAACGATCGGGCCGGTTACTACAATGGTAAGTGCCATTTTCAGGGACTGGGTCGGCAATGAGATTGCGCTGACGGCAGAGCCTGCGGCGTTGTTTGCAAGAAGCTTTTTATATGCCTCAATATCATTAACCTGCTGATACAGGAAATACTGCAGCGGATACTTGTTCGTGTCTTTGATATACAGCATCGCATTGTACCAGTCATTCCAATAAGCCAGTGCAATGAAGAGGCCCACGGTAGCAAGTGCCGGTTTGATCAGCGGCATTACAATCCGGAACAGAATACGGAACTCGCCGCAGCCATCAATCTTGGCCGCTTCAATCAGAGAATCCGGAAGTCCCACGATGTAACTCTTCATGATCAGAAGGTTGTATACGCTGAACAGCAGCGGAAGGAGCAGTGCAAGGTAGCTGTCCCGCAGATTCAGGGTCTGTGTCATCAGTACGTAGTACGGAACAAGACCGCCGGAAAACAAAGTGGTAAAGTAGAAGAAAAACGAAAACTGATTTCTCCACTCAAACTCCTTACGTGACAGTACATAAGCTGTCATAGTCTGCAGCAGCAGACCAAGTACCGTTCCGACGATGGTCAGACCGATGGTCGTGCCGTATGCGCGGAAGACAACCATAGGATCTTTAAATACGGTTTTGTATGCCTCCAGGCTGAAATCCTGCGGCAGAAGGCTGAAACCGTTCTGGATAATGGCCGATTCCGAAGAAAACGAGCCGGATACGATCATGATGAAAGGAACGAGGCAGACCAGCGCGATGATTCCGCAGAATCCGTACGCGATGATATCAAGTGCAACCGCATCTTTTCCTCTTTTGATTTTACTTGTATGACTGGAAGATCCCACTTTTCATCCCTCCTAGAATAAGGTGTAGTCTTTATCATAAAGACCAACCAGTTTGTTTACGATTACGACAGTGATAAAGCACAGTACCGACTGATACAGACCAACAGCTGCGGACATTCCGAAGTCGTTGCTGCTGATTAAGGCACGGAACGTCAGGGTATCAATTACATCGGTGTAGTTGTACAGAAGACCGTTACTTCCAACCAGGTTGTAGAACATATCAAAGTTTCCTTTGAAGATGCCTCCGACGGATAGCAGAAGCAGGATGATTGTGGTCGGCATGATCATCGGGATTGTTACTTTGAAAATTCGCTGGAACACGTTTGCTCCGTCGATGCGGGCTGCTTCATAAATCGAAGTGTCAATTCCCATAATTGCTGCCAGGTACATAACAGAACCGTATCCGATTCCCTTCCATACATTAAAGAAGACAAGGATAAACGGCCATGCCTTTGGTGTCGTGTAAAACTTGATTGGTGTTCCACCGAAGGTTTCAATCAGTCGGTTTAGAAAACCGTAGTCGGAACTGAAAATATTGAATGCCATAACTCCTACGATAACCCAGGAAATGAAATACGGCAGAAACATCAGCGACTGTGTGATCTTACGGTAATGTTTGTTGCGGATCTCGGTCAGAAGCACGGCAACGGCAATCTGCATCGTCGTGTTGATCGCAATAAATGCCAGATTATACAGCACGGTATTTCTGGTAACGAGTCCGGCCTGTCCTGATTTAAAGAAGAACTTGAAGTTATCAAATCCGTTCCACGGGCTTCCCCAGATACCTCCTGCGTAGGAGTATTTTTTGAATGCCATTACAATTCCTGTCATCGGGTAGTAGGAAAAAATCAGGGTATAAATTACTGCCGGTGCAAGCATCAGAAGAAATACCCGGTACTTGTAGAGCTTTTTGCAAAACCCTTTCCAACCATTCTTTTTCATCTTCTCATTCCCTTTCTTGTTTGCGCAACTTTTTTGTTGCTCAACTCTTTATTTTTCTTTGTGCCATTATCATATCATTTCGGCATATTGTTTACAATTCGCAGTTTTTATAAGATATTTCTTGTCGAAATATACTGTTTTACTATTTTTTGTGCAAAATGCGCAACTTTAGCGTTTTACCTTGTTGCGCATTGATTTTTCCATTACCGTTTGCGATTTTCACGTTCTCTTTTGATATTCCGTATTTTTTCTTGTGTATTCTGCCAAATATTCTGCAAAATAACTTCCTCAATTCCGAAAATCCCGTTGTAAGAAAAGAAAAAGTGCGCAACGTTTCGCATTTTCGTTGCGCACTTTCTGGTTTCTATTCACTTTTTCCCTGTTTCTGCCTTATTTCGCAGCAATGACATCCTGCATGTCATACATGCCAGCCGGTTTTCCAGCCAGGAATTTTGCAGCCTCTACAGCTCCTTTTCCGAAAACTCCTTTGGAATATGCCCTGTGGGAAAGGATAACAACCTCGTCCGGTCCTGCGAAGATGACATCGTGATCTCCGACGATCGTGCCGCCGCGTACGGCAGAGATTCCGATTTCCTTCGGATCACGCTGCTCGTGGCGCTGGCTTCTGTCATAAACATAGTGGTACTGGTTGTCCATTGCCTCATTCAGGCTGTCAGCCAGGGCGATGGCCGTTCCGCTCGGGGCATCGCATTTCAGTTTGTGGTGTTTCTCCACGATTTCCATATCAAAGCCTGCTTCGGCAAGCACTTTTGCAGCTGCCTGTACCAGTTTCATCAGCGTATTCACACCAAGGGACATATTTGCAGAGCGGAGAACCGGGATTTCTTTGCTGGTCTCCTGCACTTTTTTGAGCTGATCCTCGGTGAGGCCTGTGGTGCAGAGGACGAGTGGAAGTTTTTTCTCCTTGCAGGCATCGAGCAGTGCGTCGGCTGCCTTGTAGGAAGAAAAGTCAACGACTACGTCTGCCGGAACATCGCATTCTGCCAGGCTTTTGAATACCGGATAATCGTTCTGGCCGTTGTCGTTCATATCGATTCCGGCTATGATTTCTGCATTTGCATCTTCTTTTACCA
This sequence comes from uncultured Fusicatenibacter sp., assembly GCA_902493585.1. Lineage (GTDB taxonomy): Bacteria > Bacillota > Clostridia > Lachnospirales > Lachnospiraceae > Fusicatenibacter. The sequence continues at coordinate 12,367 of CABUPZ010000058.1, forward strand.
GGCCGGTGATGACCTGTCCCATATGGCCGTTGCAGCCATGCATAATAATTTTAACCATTGTCTTTTTCCTTCTTTACTTCGTGTATTCTTAACTTAAGCCAGTTTGATTCCAAAATCTTTCATAGCCTTTGCCAGGCGCTCCTGGTTCTGCGGCTCCATCTCGGTCAGCGGCAGACGAAGCGGTCCAACTTCTTTGCCCATCAGGTTCAGCGCTGCTTTTACCGGAATCGGGTTTACTTCGCAGAACAGCGCATCGATGAGCGGCAGTGCTCTCAGCTGGATTTCTCTGGATCCGGCCACATCGCCGTCGAGGAATTTCTGTACCATGTCGTGGGTCTCACGCGGTGCTACGTTGGAAAGAACGGAGATTACACCGCTTCCGCCAAGGGAAAGGATCGGCACAACCTGATCGTCGTTTCCGGAGTACAGATCGATCTTTCCATCGGTCAGCTGCATAATTTTTGCGACCTGGGAAATGTTTCCGGAAGCCTCTTTGACTGCAACGATATTCTCAACGTTGTTGAACAGATAGACGATCGTTTCCGGTGCAATGTTTACGCCGGTTCTGCCCTGAATGTTGTAAAGGATGACCGGCACTTTGACGCTGTCTGCGATTGCGGTAAAGTGTGCAATCAGGCCCTTCTGTGTTGCTTTATTGTAATACGGAGAAACGAGAAGAAGTCCGTCCACGCCGTATTTTTCTGCTTCCTGAGACAGATAAATTGCTGTCTCCGTGCTGTTGGAGCCGGTTCCTGCAATTACCGGGATTCTGTGATTTACTTTTTCCACGGTATATTTGATGGCATCCAGATGCTCCTCATGGGACAGGGTCGAAGCCTCACCGGTGGTTCCGCAGATAACGATGGCGTCGGTTCCGCCGGCGATCTGCTCCTCAATCAGTTCTCCGAGTTTTTCGTAATTCACTTCCTGTGTTTCGGTCATCGGTGTGATCATTGCAACAGCTGCACCTTTAAAAATAGACATTCTCTTTTCCTCCTGTATGTTGTGTCAGATAAAACCATAAGAAATCAGTCGCCGGAGCTTATCTCTCACGGAAAATTTCACTTTCCGTTTAAAAAAGAGGCGCCTCATCCCCGATAAGATCGCCTCCAAATTCACACATACGCAGTATCTATGATCAGATAGCTCTCCATCTCTCGATGACAGTCGCAGATTTTTTCAACCTGCGCCCAGGAGCATACCGGTTCAGCGCCGGATGTCCTTCGGCATTCTTCCCTTTTCCTCTTCTTCTTTTGCTGCTGAGGCATCCGAAAAGGTACTCTTGAAGTAATGCGACCTCTATCCACTTCAGTTCTGCTTTTACTATAGCATCATTAAATTTTCTTGTCAACAGCGGATCGCGCTTTAACTCTCACTATATTCCAGCTTGCTCACCGAAACCTCATATGCAGTCCGCTTTTCCATTTCCGTCTCGCTCAGCCGCTTCATATATTCCCGGCTCTGGATCCGTCCCCAGATGAGAACGTGGCCGCCCACGGCAAACGCAGAGGCATACCGCGCATTCCGTCCCCAGCAGATGCACGGGATATAATCTGATTTTCCATACGGACGGTTGACCGCGATCAGAAGGTCGGCGATCTCTCTTCCCAGAGGTGTTTTCCGGTAGACCGGCGGTTTACATATGTATCCATCGAGGTAAATCTGGTTGGATTTGACGGAATCGTCCTCTTCCTCCACGAAGCTTAATTCCCGCGCAAATACGGAGAGTACCAGACGGTTCTTCTTCTCCTCGTGGCGGTTGTAGGACCGGAACTGACCGCTGATGCAGATCCACTCACCCTGGTAATCCTGTGATACGTCCACCAGCCGCTCGGAGACCATCACCGGAATGATGTCCTGCGATTCACTCAACCGCTTGACCATCACATCGACGAGGTAAAAGCCCTCTCCGAATACCTGATGGCTGAATGTAAACGGGGAGACAATCTCTCCCATGATAACCACCTGATTGTTTTCAATCATCTTGTCTGCCATAATGAAAATCCCCTTCCTTTGTCTTTTCTTTCTGAATATTGATTTCTGATCGGTACTTTGCTGATCTATAATCCTAATGTATGAACCACATTTCTTTTTCAGAACCACTTTTTTCCAGTTTTTTTTATTTCTATTCAAATCAGCATTCTGCCCAATTTTTTGTATATGTTTCTGTAAAAACCGCACCACATGCTTCGTATTTTCTACCATTGCAATACAAAAAATGTCACATCTTCCCTGTTTTTTTTCTCTGTTCTGTGCTATAATAGTTCAGATAGGCAGGCATCCAGCAGAGACAAAACGGCAAGGCACCTGCCTTTGTGCTGTGATAAACATTCCCGGCCGGCTTGAAATTTTGAAAAATTGAACCCGGCAGGGTCAACCCATAGGAAGAGGAATGAAGAAATGAAAACAACGAGAGAAGATGTAAGAAACGTTGCCATCATCGCCCATGTCGATCATGGTAAAACTACACTGGTAGACGAGCTTCTGAAACAGAGCGGCGTTTTCCGTGCCAATCAGGAGGTTCAGGAACGTGTCATGGACTCGAACGATATCGAGCGTGAGCGTGGAATCACCATTCTTTCCAAAAATACAGCAGTTTACTACAAAGGAACGAAAATCAACATCATCGACACCCCAGGCCATGCGGACTTCGGCGGCGAGGTTGAGCGAGTTCTGAAAATGGTAGACGGCGTTATTCTGGTTGTAGACGCATTCGAGGGCGCTATGCCGCAGACCAAATTCGTGCTGAAAAAAGCACTCGAGCTGGATCTGTCCGTTATCGTCTGCATCAACAAGATCGACCGCCCGGAAGCACGCCCGGATGAAGTTATCGACGAAGTGCTCGAGCTTCTGATGGACCTCGATGCATCTGACGAACAGCTTGACTGTCCGTTTCTGTACGCATCCGCAAAGATGGGTCATGCAGTACTCGATCTGAACGATACCCCGAAGGATATGACTCCTCTGTTCGAGACCATCCTGAAATACATCCCGGCTCCGACCGGAGATCCGGAGGCAGGTACACAGCTTCTGATCAGCACCATCGACT
>CABUPZ010000059.1 GCA_902493585.1 uncultured Fusicatenibacter sp.
CCTCCTGCCAGAATCCTCCCACAAACACCACCAGGAACGGAACCAGACACAGGAAGATCACAATTCCCGCAAACAGTGTGGTCCAGACATGTCTTTTTTCTCTTTTCCTCATGATTTGTACGCCTCCTTTCTCTGAACCCAGCCATAGGAAGCGCTGATCACGATCGTGACCGCCAGAAACAGAAGAACGGAAGCCACAGACAGCTTGTTGTAATTCAGATTCTCAAAGTTGTTGTTCATAAAATGCTGCAGCATATAGACCTCCGTATTGGGATGCTTCCCTCCGATGAGGAAAATCTCACGGAAGCACTTGAACGCATTGATCAGAGAGAACAGCAGGGCAAAATACACGGAATGCCACATCTGCGGCGTGGTGATATAGAGGAACTGGAAACCCTCCCGCGCCGTCCAGACTGGCAGCCGCATACTGATCTTCCGGTATGGTCATCAGCCCGGCAAGCAGAAGGACGACACTGTATCCGGCATTCTTCCACAGATACAGACCGACAATGATCCAGAACGCCCAGGAAGATTCCAGCCATTTCTCTATGGGAACGCCCATCAGCAGCAAAATCCGGTTGACCACCCCCACCTCATCAAACAACAGTTCCGTCAGAAGCACCGTCCCAACGATCGGCATAATATAGGGAAACAAAAGCACCGATTTCAACAGCATATGTTTCTGTGCCTGCTTCTTCAGCAAAAGCGCGATCAGGTACGACACCAGCAGGATCAGCGGAAGCCCTGCCAGCAGAAAACGGAACGTATTCCAGCAAGCCAGGCGGAACATCTCATTCTCCATCATCTCCAGATAATTGGCAAACCCGACAAAAACACCGCTCCGTCCAGCGCTGCTCCGGAACGAATACCACAGAACCATCAGAAACGGAACCGCATAGAACACCAGGCACCCGATCATCAAAGGTGCCACCAGCAGCCATCCATTCCCGTATCTCTTCCATTTCTTTTTCATAGGCTCCCTCCTTTGCGTTATTCAGACAGCTGCATTTCCATCCGTTCATACGCCCGGCTGACCAGCTCATTTCTCGTCGCTTCGTCTGGATGCGGACCATATGCATTCGAATCGGCCTCCTGATACATCTGTTCGATTTCACTATCCAAGGTTGAAGGATAACGGACGGCAGTGATCTGGCTGTTCATTTTCTGCAGCACGTCTTTGGCTGTTTGGGATCTGCACACTCCCTGTATAAGCGTCTGATTCACAGAAAGTCCATCTATTCCCGAATAAAAAACGTTGGTTCTTCCTGCCCATTTCTCCTCTCCAACAGAAAAACCCTCACCTCTGATTACTTCATTGCTGAGCAGAAAATCCAGTGCTGCAAATGCCTGCTCGGGAAGTTCCGTATTTCTGTTAATCGCTGCATATGTTTTGACACAGGCAGTTACGCCTCCCTGATCGTTTGGAAAAGCAAACACGGTTTCCTCTTCTCCTGAAAAGCGGTCAATATTGGAAAAAAACGTTCCGTCTACTTCACCGTAAGCAACGATTCCTTCCGCTCCCGTATTTTGGGACCATTTTAATGGCCATTTCAACTTATGAGCAATCAGTTCCTCCACACGTTTCTGCAGATCCTCTTCAGAACAGAAGAGTTTTTCCTCCTGATAATCCGCCAGTTCCCCAAAAGAATAAAACATAATAGAATTCGGAAAATAATTCATATATTCTCCAATCAGCGGATCCTCACATGCAAGAATTTCTTCCAAGGTCGAAGGAATCTCACCTGGATTTTTCAAACACGAAGACTGGAAAGCAAATGCATAAAAAGTATATTGCATGGGGAGCACAACTTGTCCTTCCTCTGTTCGTCCGGATTCCAGAATAGTTTGGTTCCATTCCTCCGGTTTCATATACTTGGCATCACTGATATAGTCATCCAACGGCAAAAAAGTATCCGAATGCATGGTTTTTTTCGGATCTTCAAACAGTCTCTGGCTGCGGTTAGTTGAAAAAAGAAAAACATCCGGTCCGCCGCCTGACATGATCTCCGTGCGCAGTTCTGTGATCTTTGCCTGCGCCGCCGTCTCATCCGACGGTATCACCACAAGCTCCGTCTTCATCCCCTCGTCCAGATTCGACCAGCCGTCCGCTATCATAGAACCAATGCCCTCTGTCCCACCGTCCACACAGACCGTCAGGATTTCTTCCTCTTCCTGACCACCCTGACATCCCATCATACCTATCGCTAAAATTCCAACCAAACCAAATCCCACCACTTTTTTGAACGCGTTCTTCAACTTCATATCTGCTCCTCCTTCCCTTTCTCTATTTGTCAATTTGTTGAATTTTTCTCTCTTTTTTCAATTCTCTATATTCAAATTATACAATACCATATTTTATTGTCAATTACATTCCCCTTAAATATTTATCTGAATATTCATTTATCATAAAAATTTTTACAATATTTTATCAAAACCCGAAATTGTACCTATTCAATCCCCTGAAAATCTCTTTCAAATCATAGAAAAACTAATAAACCATTAACCCATTTGCCGGACATCTGAAAGACAATACAATTCTTTGACTCTTCAGCTTCCGAAAGCCAGAAAAAACCCCAGATTTCAGAGTTGACGAAACCGGAAGATTGTGAGAAAATAATGTCAGGTCTGTGGGACTTCAGATTGCGGGTTGTTCCAAAGACAAAAAGCTCAAATAAGTACATATTTGAAAGGAGTCTAACAATGATTTATTCACACGAAGTAGAAATGATGTGTCCGGTTGCTCAGGGCGTTCATCACGGTGCAGCTCCGATTCCGGAAGAAGCAAAATGGGTAAAAGCAAAAGAAATTAAGGATATCTCCGGTTTAACACACGGCATTGGCTGGTGTGCTCCGCAGCAGGGTACCTGTAAACTGACCCTGAACGTAAAAGACGGCGTCATCCAGGAAGCGCTGGTTGAGACCATCGGATGTTCCGGTATGACTCATTCTGCTGCTATGGCATCTGAGATTCTTCCAGGTCTTACAATTCTGGAAGCTCTGAACACGGACCTTGTGTGTGATGCTATCAATACAGCAATGAGAGAACTCTTCCTTCAGATCGTTTACGGAAGAAGCCAGAGCGCATTCTCTGAGGAAGGTCTGCCGATCGGTGCAGGTCTGGAAGATCTGGGTAAAGGACTTCGTTCCCAGGTTGGAACCATGTACGGAACACTTGCAAAAGGACCTCGTTATCTGGAAATGACAGATGGTTATGTAACAGGCGTTGCTCTTGACGACGAAGATCAGATCATCGGTTATAAATTCGTAAACTTCGGAAAAATGATGGAGTTCATCAAAGGCGGAGACGACGCAAACACTGCATTTGAAAAAGCTCAGGGACAGTACGGCCGTGTAGATGACGCTGTTAAAATCATTGACCCGAGAAAAGCTTGAGAATCAGGAGGACGAGGAAATGGCATTATTTGAATCATATGAAAGAAGAGAAAAACAGATTCTGGCGAAGTTAGCTGAGTACGGAATCAATTCCATTGAGGAAGCTGCAGAAGTAACAAAAGCTGCAGGCCTGGATGTATACAAAATGGTAGAAGGCATTCAGCCGATCTGCTTCGAAAACGCAAAATGGGCTTACACCGTAGGCGCTGCAATCGCGATTAAAAAAGGCTGCCGCAAAGCATCTGAGGCTGCCGCTGCAATCGGTGAGGGACTTCAGTCCTTCTGTATTCCGGGTTCTGTAGCAGACCAGCGTAAAGTAGGTCTGGGACATGGAAACCTGGGCAAGATGCTTCTGGAAGAGGATACCGAGTGCTTCGCATTCCTGGCAGGCCATGAGTCTTTCGCTGCTGCTGAGGGCGCGATCGGTATCGCTGAGAAAGCAAACCGTGTACGTCAGAAACCGCTGCGCGTTATCCTGAACGGTCTTGGAAAAGACGCTGCTCAGATCATCGCACGTATCAACGGATTTACTTATATCGAAACAGAATATGATTACTACACAGGCGAACTGAAAGAAGTATTCCGCAAGGCATACTCCGATGGACCGCGTGCAAAAGTAAACTGCTACGGTGCAAACGATGTTCGCGAAGGCGTTGCGATCATGTGGAGAGAGAACGTAGATGTTTCCATCACCGGAAACTCCACCAACCCGACCCGTTTCCAGCATCCGGTAGCTGGTACCTACAAGAAAGAGCGTATCGAAGCTGGAAAGAAATACTTCTCTGTTGCATCCGGCGGTGGTACAGGACGTACTCTGCATCCGGACAACATGGCTGCAGGCCCGGCTTCCTACGGTATGACCGATACTCTGGGACGTATGCACTCTGACGCTCAGTTCGCTGGTTCCTCTTCCGTTCCGGCTCACGTTGAGATGATGGGTCTGATCGGCGCCGGCAACAACCCGATGGTTGGTATGACCGTTGCTGTTGCTGTTGCTGTAGAGGAAGCTGCAAAAGCTGGCAAATTCTAAAAAACAGAATTTTATCACAACACTACAAAAGAACCGCACCGATCTTTCCGATTGGTGCGATTCTTTTGTTACAGGGAGGTATTCAAATGGTAATCCGACAGGAAACTCCAAGCGACTACAACGAAATCTACGATCTTGTGAAAGAAACCTTCGCGACCGCAGACCATGCGGACGGAAATGAGCAGGATCTGGTTACAGAACTGCGGAAAGGCAGCGCATTTCTCCCGGAATTATCTCTTATCGCAGAGATCGACGGAAAGCTGGCGGGACATATCATGTTTACCAAAGCCAGCGTTGGAAACGACCCGGTACTGGTTCTCGCTCCCTTGTCCGTGAAACCGGAATACCAGAAACAGGGCGTGGGGACTGCGCTGATCAAAGAAGGCCACCGGATCGCAAAAGAAGCCGGCCATGCCTATTCCCTGGTACTCGGCAGTGAGTTCTACTATCCGAAATTCGGCTATGTTCCGGCAGAACAGCTTGGCGTCGAAGTCCCGGAAGGAATCCCTTCCGCAAATTTCATGGCGATCAAACTGCAGGAAAACGCCAGACCACTCAGCGGCTCTGTCGTTTATCCAAAAGAATTCGGAATGTGATTTCCTCGGCGTCATTTTATTTCTTTCGTTATTTTATTCTGTACATGATCCACTGATGCGCAAATTCCACGCTCTCTTCCAGCGTCCGCTCCGTCTCATCCAGGAGCGTGATCTTCGGCGCTGTCTTGTCCGCGTTTTCTCTCAGCCACCGGTTAAAGTGGAGCGACGAATCGATCCAGCCCTGATCCGTAATTCCACGTCCCTCCCGCATTCTCCGCAGCAGAGTTTTGTCATCCGCCACCACCGCAAGGTAATGGATTTCCGTGAACAGCTGTCTCTCCTCCAGATCTTCCATCTGTTCCGGTGTGTTGCATCCGCAGAGAACCACTGGCTTCCCGGACTGTGAGATGCTGGCGCAGAGATTCATCCAGATCTTCCGGAACATCCGGTAATTGTTCTCTGGCGTATCATAAAAATCATTCCAGATAACATCGCTCTCCATAACGATATATTCCTTTTCTTTCCGGAACAATTCCTCACACAACGTGGTTTTGCCCACTCCGGAGGCTCCGGTCACAATAAATAATGGCTGTTTCACTGTTGGTTTCATATTCCCTCATCCTTTCCCTGAAAACTCTATGACATACCATAGTTTCTATATGAGTCGTTATTCCTGCAGTTCCATCCTGGTAAACGCATGGGAACCGCCGAACATCAGGACAAAAGCCGCCACCGTCAGATACAGGCTCGCCAGCAGGAAAGCCGCCGTCTCTCCCACCAGAAACAGACCGATCAGGAAAAACGGAACTGCAAAACCGATAAACGTCCAAGCGATCAGCATCTGGAGCAAACTTCTTCCGGTATTCCCCAGCATACTTCCCAGGATTGCTCTGGTGATCGTATCAGAATAAATCCGAACCGCTCCCGCCGCCGTTCCCATCCAGACCAGGAAAGCAAGCAGCACAGGACGGATTCCCATAAAAATACTGGCGGGCACCACCAGAAGGATCATATTTATCAGAGACTTTACATGCTCCAGGCAGGTGGCATACCAGATCTTTTTCACCGCCCGGTCGGGTATCAGAAAGACATAGGGATTCTCCAGCTCCTTGGTCCATTTCGTAGGCAGGCTTCCAAAGATCAGCATCAGATAAGCGGTAATTGCCAACAGCACATAAACCTTTACTTCTTTTGGGACACCCAACTGTCCGGTTCTGTCCAGGTAAATAAACACCACACTTACGATCACACTTGCCAGGGTTACCGAAGAGAAAAGAAAGAACCGTTCCTTTTTGTATTCCAGCCACTGCCGGTGAAAAATAGCGCTCGCACCGGTCCCCTTCCAGTTTGCCTGAACCTTTCTGAGCTTGCGTTTCTTCCAGAAATTTGACGTTCCGTCTTTCTTCTTCTGCGCCAGTGCCTGTTCATAGTCATCGGCAAATTTCATTGCGTCTTCATAATACCGCCCGGTGCATTTTAATTTCAAAGCAGCCAGGAACAATCCTCCCGCCGCCAGCAGATACAGCACTGTTCCCACCACATTGACGGCATCCGGCCCCAGCAGCACCAGACGCAGCGCCGCAATCTCCCATCCGATCAGAGGGATCATCTGGATTCCCGGACTGGACAGATATTCCATAACCGTAGCAACGTGAAATCCCCTTGTTCTGAGATAAAGGAACCCCAGCAGAAGCAGCAGCGCGGTGATTCCATACAGAAGGTACCCCAGTTTATTCAGTGTTTCCTCTTTCAGACGTTCATTCCCGTACAGACAGATCACAAGACTGGAATCCATCACCGTGCTGACCACGCCGATCAGAAGAACATACAGCAGCATATTCAGCGGAGGTATATGAAACCAGACAATCCCGACAAATACGATCACCAGTTCCATCAAAAACGACACTGCCAAGGTCTTGATCTGTCCATAGAGCAAGCAAATCTTTGGGGACGCCGGGGAAGGGAACACAAAGTGAATGTCACAGTTTCGAAACAGCAGGCCCTTCCGTCTCGCATAGGAACTGTACCCGGCAGGTGTCAGATACAACAGAAAGGCGCTCACCGCCGCTGCAAAGATCTCCGGGCTGTCCAGATGATTCTCCCTGATCAGCTCTCCAAACGTCAGATACACCGCCGCCCCATAGACGACGATCAGCACTGCATACACCCAGAAAACCGGCCGTTTGATATTCTTCTTCAGCAGATTCACAACGGTCCGTTTCCAGAGATAAGTCATACTACGCATGAGCCTCTCCTTTCTCCTTCTCCGTCACTGCGAAGAACAGCTCATCCAGATTCTGGTCGCTGACTTCCTCCCGATGGTACACCGCGATAATATGCCCTTTCTCCATCACGAAGACATCATCCCAAAGTTCCTGCACCATCTCCAGCATATGCGTACTGATCAGTACCGTGGTTCCCCGTTCTTTCAGCTCCAGAATCACTTCCTTCAGTTCCTTGATCGCCCGGGGATCCAGTCCCACCATCGGCTCATCCAGCATCATAACCCTGGGATGGATCAGCAGCGCGCAGCAGATACTCACCTTCTGCATCATACCTTTGGAAAGCTCACTGCCCAGCTTCTCTTTCTTGTCTTCCATCTCAAACCGATCCAGAAGCTTCTCCACTTCCTCATCCGGTACAGAAACGTCATAAGCCCTGCGGATATATTCCAGATGCTCCGCTACCGTAAGATTTGGAAACAACGCCGGAATCTCCGGGACATAACCAAAAATCTTCTTTGCCTCCGTCGTCCTTGCCGGAAGCCCGTTGATCCCCACGCCGCCCTCATACTTCAGAAGACCGGCAATGCTCTTGATCACCGTAGATTTTCCCGCGCCGTTGGGACCCAGCAAAATCCCAATCCTTCCGGTGTTTACCGTAAAGCTCACATTGTCCACCGCCAATGTTTTGTTGTATCGTTTCGTCAGATTCTGTACTTCCAGCATATCAGGCCCCCTCATGTTCTGTTCCGCGAAATACTGTATGGATTTCTTGTACAGAATCCCGCAGAAAGGAAAAAGTGTATCATTGTACTGTTTAAACAATACAACGATACACTTGAACTGTCAATACTTTGACACTCAATATTTCTTTACGATTTCCTTACTGTTCTTGAAAATCGAATCTGCCGGAACCACGCCACGCACACTGGACAGCGGATAGATATTGGAATGAGGACCTACGACCGTTCCCGGATTCAGAACACTGCCGCAGCCGACCTCCACCTCGTCGCCGAGCATTGCGCCGAATTTCTTCAGACCCGTCTCCAGCTCTTCGCCGTCTCCTTTCACGACCACCAACTTCTTGTCAGATTTCACATTGGAAGTAATGGATCCTGCTCCCATATGGGCTTTATAACCCAGAACGGAATCACCCACATAGTTATAATGTGGAACCTGTACTTTATTAAACAGGATCACGTTTTTCAGCTCTGTGGAATTTCCGACCACTGCCCCCTCGCCGACCAGAGCGTTGCCGCGGATAAACGCACAGTGTCTCACTTCCGCGCCTTTCCCGATGATACAGGGACCGGTGATGGATGCCGTCGGAGCAACTTTGGCATCCCTGGCGATCCAGATATTTTCGCCTTTTTTCTCATATTCCTCTTCCGGAAGCGTATTTCCAAGCTTCACAAGAAATGCTCCGATTTCCGGCAAAACCTCCCAGGGAAAGGTTTTTCCCTCAAAAAGCTCCGCCGCGATCGTCTCCTTCAAATCGTAAAGTTCCTGAATGGTAATTCCTTTCATCATTCAACCTCTTTTCTTTCTTGCTTATACTCTCTATTTCTTATATTCTTTATTTCTTATAAACATCCGCATAGGCGTCAAAACACTGCCGCAGTCCATAGGACGGGTGCATACGCTTCACATTTTCCGTATGCCGCGCCACAAAGGTTTCCAGCTTTGTCATATATTCTTCCGTGGTAATACTGCCTTCCGCCACATAAGTCAGACCTTTCTCCCAGCTTGCCGTCAGTTCCGGATTCAGCAGTGAACGGATGGACTGATTGACCACATCAAAGATCATTTCCCCCAGCTGAGTCGGCGTGATCACCTGTGTCTTTTTGTTCAGGGAAAGATACTGGATGGAAAACAACTTCTTCAGAATCTCCGCCCTGGTGGCGCTGGTCCCGATCCCGCTTCCCTTGATCTGTGCCCGCAGTTCCTCATCCTCGATCAGCTGTCCGGCATTTTCCATGGCGAGGATCATCGATCCCGAGGTGTAACGCTTCGGCGGGGAAGTCTCCCCTTCCTTGATCCGGAAATCCTCAATAGGAAGAACACTTCCCTTCCGCACCTTTGCCAGGGTATCCAGAAAACTCCGGTCGCATGCCATGTCCTGCCCTTCTTCTCCGGAATCCTTTCCGGGCTCTGCCGCTTCCTCTCCGGTTTCCTGTCCGTCAGCCGCAGCATTTCTGCTGTTTCTTCCGGACGCTGCCTCCTGCTTTCTTCCAAAAGAGTATTGCATGACCTTCAGGTAGCCCTCATCCACCAGAACCTTGAAGCTGGAGAAGAAATGCTCTTTCCCAACGGCAGACGTCAGAGAAACCTTCTGGTACACGGCAGGCGGATAAAAGACCGCCAAAAACTTCCGCACGATCACCTCATAGACTTTTTCGGAAAGTTCCCTCAGATTTCTCAGATTTCCAAGCCCCTGCCCTGTGGGAATGATCGCATAGTGGTCCGTGATCAGTTTGTCATTGGTATAACGGGTCTTTCCGATCTTTTTGTAACTCTCGTTTTCCAGAATCTCCGCAGCCAGCGCCGCTGTCTTCCCATAGTTTTTCAGTCCCGCCAGATTCCTGTGGATCTCCTTCGCCACTGCGCTGGACAGCACACGGGCATCCGTTCTGGGATACGTCACAAGCTTTTTCTCATACAGTTCCTGAACGATCTTCAATGTTTCGTCAGGACTGATCTTGAACAATTTCGCACAGTCATTCTGCAGTTCCGCCAGATTATAAAGAAGCGGCGGATTCCTGTTTTCCTTCCTGCGCTCCGCCTTTTCCACGACCGCAGTCAGCGGTTCCGTCTGCCTCAGTTCACTGATCAGCTTTTCCGCATCCTCTTTTTTGCGGAACCCATTGTCTTTGTACAGCAGCGGAGACTGGAAGTATTTGCTCCCCTCCACGGCCTTCCACTCTCCGTCGAACTTCCGACCTTCCACGGACATCTGTGCCAATACGCGGTAGAACGGTGTCTTGACAAAGGAACGGATCTCCCTCTCCCTGCGCACGACCATTCCCAGCACACAGGTCATCACACGGCCGACGGAGACCGCCTGGTATTTTGTTCCAAGATAATTGGCGATCGTATTGCCATACTTCAGCGTCAGGACACGGGAAAAATTGATTCCCATCAGATAATCTTCCTTAGCGCGCAAATAAGCGGAGGCTGAAAGGTTGTCATATTCACTCTCATCCTTCGCTTCACGGATACCTCTGAGAATCTCCTCTTCCGTCTGAGAATCGATCCAGACTCTCTTTTGTTTTTTGTCACCGACCTGCGCCATCTGCGCAACAAGACGGTAGATATATTCTCCTTCCCGTCCCGAGTCGGTGCAGACGTAAATCGTCGTCACATCCTCCCGGTTGAGCAGGCCGCTCACGATGCGGTACTGTTTCTCCACCCCCGGGATTACTTCGTACAGAAAGGTTTTCGGAAGAAACGGCAGAGTCTCAAAGCTCCACCGTTTATATTTGGGATCGTATTTTTCCGGATAGCTCATGGTGACCAGGTGTCCGACACACCAGGTCACCACAGAATTCTGTGATTCCAGATAGCCATCCCTCCGCTGCATATTTTCTTTTAAAGCCTTCGCAAATTCCTGCGCCACGCTGGGCTTTTCAGCTATGTATAAAGATTTTGTCATTCTTTCGGTGCACTCATTTTACAAAGCGGCCAGCCAAGGAGCAGCGCTCCGCCGACCATATTTCCTAAAGTTACAATCAGCATACTTCGCAGCACGCCGACAATTGAGACACCCGGTACCAGCAGCATAGCCGTTGTGAATGTAGCCATATTGGCGATGCTGTGCTCAAAACCGGATACTACGAATCCTGAGATACACATCACGATCATCAGGAATTTCGCCGCCTCATTCTTCATCTTGTTTCCGCATACAATTGCGAGACAGACAAAGAAGTTACAAAGAACCGCACGCAGGAACATCTGTCCTGCCGGTATCGTCAGCTTTCCATCAATGATACTTGCAAAGTAATCCGCGGTGCCTGACGCTCCCGCCCCCACAAAGATCAGGGAAAAAACAAAACATCCGACAAAGTTGCCGATATAGCTGACCAGCCATACCTTTCCGACTGCTTTCCAAGATACCGCCTTCTGGTAAGCGCCGAACGCCATCATCAGATTGTTTCCGGTAAACAGCTCACTGCCGATGAAAGTGATCAGCAGAACCGCAATGGAGAACACAATACCGCTCAGGAACTTGCCCATCGCAGGATCCGATTCACTGAACAGATTTCCGATAACATTACTGTAGATCATCGCAACTGCGATAAAGAAACCAGCCATAATGGCTCTCAGAAAATATCGTCCGAAATGTTCCTCCAGAAATTTAATTTTTCCCTTTGCAATTTGTTCAAATTTTTCTACGTCTTCGTAAGGCATAAAAAAAACCCCCTTTCTTTGTCAGCCTGTCATTGGGATTTCCGTCAGGCTTGGTCTTATATGGCTGCAACCGCATCATCCGCCTCCCGCTTCGGCTTCTTTCACAGCTGTACCCATACCTGTTACTTTGCAGCGTCCTGATGAAAAATACCTCCTTTTCCGAATAAAGACATTATACCATCGTTAAAGAAATAACACAACAAAAAGTGTGATTTCAAACTCTTCTTTGAAACCAAAATTATTCACAAAATATTATGCGTTATTTTGTGAAATATTCGTACTTTTGAGGAAACGGACGAAAGCAGCCGGGGGCAGGTTGCTAAAAACCCACAACTTGCAGAAACTCATATTAAATGTACGCCTGATATCTACACTCCCAATAATAAGCGCAATGCTTTCACAAGTATATTTCGATTCTTGGCTCAAGAAACAACTTCCCAAATATCCACCCGCTCAGGGATTTTTTCGTCCGCCTTACCCCCACGAAAGCATTGACTTTTCGCCCCTCTGTTGCTATAGTCTGTTTTGGATAAAAATTTGTATAAGCGGGGAATTGCAAGATGAACAGATTAAAGAAAGCTTACTGCAGAACATATCAGACAGTATTCAAACTCGCGCTTCCTTTTCTTCCTTACCGGACGCCGGAAGTTGTGGGAAGTGTCAAAAAGCTTCCGGAAATCATTCTGCGGGAGAAATGCGCAAACGTGCTGATCATCACGGATAAGCAGATCATGAACCTGGGACTTACCAGACGCCTGGAAAAAGCGCTGACCGATTCCGGGATTCCATATACGCTCTACGATGGTACGGTGGCAAATCCGACGACCGCCAATGTTGCCGATGCCCTTGCCCTGTACCAGGAAAACGGATGTGACGCGATCATTGGCTTCGGCGGAGGTTCCAGCATGGACTGCGCGAAAGCCGTCGGCGCACGCGCCGTCAAACCGAAGCAGTCTCTCGCACAGATGAAAGGGATTCTGAAGGTACATAAAAAACTTCCGCTTCTTATGGCGGTTCCGACCACGGCAGGGACAGGAAGCGAGACAACCCTTGCCGCAGTCATCACCGATGTGGAGACACGGCACAAATATGCGATCAATGACTTTCCTCTGATCCCAAGATACGCGGTGCTCGATCCGAAAGTCACCCTCAGTCTTCCTCCGTTTGTCACCGCGACCACAGGAATGGACGCGCTGACCCATGCAGTGGAAGCGTATATCGGAAATTCCACCACCCATGGCACCAAAAAAGATGCGCTGCTGGCTGTCAAACTGATCTTCGAAAACATTGATACCGCATACACCAACGGCTCGGACATTGACGCGCGGAGAAATATGCTTCACGCTTCTTACTATGCGGGATGTGCGTTTACCAAATCCTATGTGGGATATGTGCATGCAGTGGCCCATTCTCTGGGCGGCGAATATAATGTCCCTCATGGATACGCCAACGCCGTTCTGCTGCCTTACGTACTCCAGGAATACGGAGAATCCATCCACAAAAAGCTGTACAAACTTGCGGTTGCCGCCGGAATTTGTACAAAAGAAACACCCTGGGAGCAGGCAGCAAACGCATTCATTGATGAGATCAAGGACATGAAGCAGCGATTCGGGATCGGGAACACGATTCCGCAGATCCGGGAGGAAGACATTCCGAAACTTGCCCATTATGCGGACAAGGAGGCCAATCCTCTCTATCCGGTTCCCGTTCTCATGGATGCTGAGGAACTGGAAAAATTCTACCATATTCTGATGGAAGAAGACAAGGAATAGAAAGGAGGATCACGCCCTATGAACGAATCAGAAATCCGACAGATTGTTGAAAAGCAGCGGACCTATTTCTACACAGGCGCCACACTGCCCCTGGACGGCAGAATCCGCGCGCTGAAAAAACTGAAAACTTATATTCAGGAACATGAAGCGGAACTGAACGAAGCCATCCGGAAAGATCTTGGTAAAAGTGCTTACGAAAGCTATATGTGCGAGACCGGACTTGTCCTGACAGAAATCACCTACATGCTGAAACATGTCCGCTCCTTCGCCAGAGAAAAGACCGTATATACCCCTCTGGCACAGTTCCACTCCAGGAGCTTCGTGAAACCGTCTCCCTATGGCGTCACGCTGATCATGAGTCCCTGGAATTATCCGTTCCTTCTGACCATCGATCCGTTGGCGGACGCGATCGCCGCGGGAAACACCGCAGTCGTCAAGCCGAGCGCCTATTCTCCCAACACCAGCCAGGCGATTCAGACCATGATCCACGAATGTTTCGACGAAGAATACGTCGCCGTGGTCACAGGCGGACGGGCAGAAAATACCTGTCTGTTAAATGAACATTTCGACTATATCTTCTTTACAGGCAGTCAGGCGGTCGGAAAAGAAGTGATGACTCACGCCGCAAAACATCTCACACCGATAACCCTGGAACTCGGTGGAAAGAGTCCCTGCATCGTGGAAAAAAGCGCCGACCTTAAGTTGGCTGCCCGGCGGATCGTATTTGGAAAATACCTGAACTGCGGACAGACCTGCGTGGCTCCCGACTATATTTACTGCGACCGTACAGTCAGAGAACAGCTGGTACAGGAAATCAAAATGCAGATTCAGCAGCAGTTCGGACCGGAACCGCTGACCAATGAAACCTACGGAAAGATCATCAACGAAAAACATTTCGACCGCATTACAGGCCTGATCGATCCGAAAAAGGTGGTTCACGGTGGAAATGCCGACCGGAACACACTGAAAATCGAACCGACGGTCATGGATCACGTCACTTTTGACGACGCAGTGATGCAGGAAGAGATTTTCGGCCCCGTACTTCCGGTACTCACTTACGATTCTCTTGACGATGCCATCCGGAAGATCAATTCCATGCAGCATCCTCTGGCACTTTATATCTTCACCTCCGACCGCGCCGCAGCGAAAAAAGTAACTGAGCACTGCGGATTCGGCGGCGGCTGTATCAACGATACGATCATTCACCTCGCCACCAGCGAAATGGGATTCGGCGGCTTCGGGGAGAGCGGAATGGGCTCCTACCATGGCAAAGAAGGTTTCCGGACCTTTTCCCACTACAAAAGCATCGTGGACAAGAAAACCTGGCTGGATCTTCCCATGCGGTATCAGCCTTACCGGAAGTTCAACGAAATACTTCTCCATATTTTCCTGCGATAGTTTTAAACCATATTTGAAAATTCATTTCTGTAATCTGCAGACATGTTTTGGCGATTGCCAAAACATACAGGAAGCCCTTCCGAACGGGTATCAAACCCGCCCGGAAGGGCTTCCTGTATGTTCATTGTATCGTCATATTCGCTGTAAGGTTACTGTTCGCAACAATTACGCCAGGCTGTATCTTTCCTGTGCAGAATGTATGCAGCCATCTTATTTTGCTTTGATGAATCCTTTTGCTGTCAGAGTCTCTGCGCAGAGAACCGCTCCGCCAGCTGCGCCGCGTACGGTGTTGTGAGACAGGCCGACAAACTTCCAGTCATAGATGGAATCCTCGCGAAGGCGTCCTACGGAAACGCCCATTCCGTTTTCGTAATCCACATCCAGGGTTACCTGCGGACGGTTGTCTTCTTCCATATAGCGGATGAACTGCTTCGGAGCGCTTGGCAGATCCAGTTCCTGCGGCAGGCCTTTGAAGTTCCCCAGTTTTTCGATC
>CABUPZ010000060.1 GCA_902493585.1 uncultured Fusicatenibacter sp.
TTCCCTTGTTTCGGCTCATAAGGGCAAAAACAAGGGAAAATACATAAGGTTTGAACATTTAACAAGCGGTATGCCTTAAAAATACAGGGTTTATAGAGGTTTGAATAGATAAATCTGAATTTGAAGATTTTTGGGGATTTGTTTTATGAGGGAGGAAAGTAGATGGAGTTTAAAGAAATCAAACAAAGTGCAGCTTGTGGAGTACAGAAAATAACATCAGCCGCAACTGAAAAAGTAAAGAATAGCAGAGAACAATCGACAAAATTTGTTAATAGAGTTATGGATGTCAATGGTGATGGACAAATTGGCATTGAAGATGTTATTATTATGGGGCTTCGGGTTCCGGGGATATGCGTTGACTGGAAACGGTTTATCCGGTTGTGAAAAACATTGCCAAATGGTTTGGAGTCAGAATGACGAAAGAGGTTTTTACAGGATTTTCAAACATGCAGTACCTGTAATCGGAGGCGTAATTGGATGTGGTCTGATCTATATGGCGTTTGGTCCATGCTGTGAGAAGCTGAAACTGTCTTTACAGAATACAATGTTAAGCAATCCAGACTATGATCGCGAAAACGATCAGAAAACGGTGGTTGTCGTACAATCAAAACGGAAGAAACGGACGGATATAGAGCGAAAGAAGAGAACATACCGGAAAAATGATAGAAATGAAAATACAAAGGAGGAACAGACATGAACAGTCAGGAAGAAAAAGCACCTGAGAAAAAAAGGGGCAGCAGGCTGCTGAAGATTTACTTTTCTCAGAAGATAATGGGGATTTTATTAGGGCTTATAGTTATAGCGGTTCTTATATTTGGTATTTCCAGATATTTTTCTACAGAGAGCAAGACGGAAAAAATTGGTTTTGAGGATATCGGAGAACTTGCGACCCAGTCGGCATATGCTACAGAGGTTAATGTAACAGAGGCTTCAAGAGATTTGTTCGGAGTATCTATTCCATTTACTCAAAGCAAATACATTTACAGCTATGATGTAGAACTGAAAGCAGGTTTTGATTTTGGAGAGATCGAGTGGAAATTGAGCGATCATAGAATTGAAGTCAGTCTGCCGGAAGCAAAAATTTTAAGCTGCGAAATCGATTTGGATTCTTTAAAGATATACCATGAAGAAGAAAGCATTTTCCGCCAGGTTACTCTTGAGGAAAACAACGAAGCGCTGAAAATCCTAAAAGAAAATGCTGAGAATGACGCCGTTGCAAATGGCTTTCTTGAAAATGCCCGAAGCAACGCTGAGACAATCCTTACAGGATTTTTTGGCAATGTATACAACCTGGACGAGTACGAAATCATATTTAAAGATAAATAGGAGATGAACCAATGAAAAAGAAAATTATCCTGGCTCTCGGTATTCTTGCAGCAGCCATACTGTTATTTTATTTCGTTCTGTTTCTGACAGCATAGACTGCCATACATCAAAAAACAATTGAAGATTTTCACATCTACCCGTTACCACAGTGTAACATTTCCCTGTCACTCATCTAATAGAAATTCCCATTAGATAAAACGCGAAGCCATGCCCATCCGCCTCCCTTCCGCGGCCGTCCCCCGACATTATGAAACCTGCCGGAAAATAAAAGTAAATATTGCAAACCCATGTGAATTATGCTACACTAATTTATGACAAAAAGATAACAATGATTTATAAAAACACAGAATTCACAAATTCTGGTTACTGAATACAGTAACAACAAATCAGGAAAGACTGGAGAGAACAAAACGATGTATAAGGTGACATTTCAATTCAACCAGGGTGACCCGGTCGTTACCTATGCGACAGAGGGAGAACGACTGCTGGAAGTAGCCCAGAAGAGCAATGTGGCCATTGATGCGCCGTGTTCAGGAAACGCATCCTGCGGAAAATGCCGGGTAAAGCTGCTTGACGGAGAGCTGGATTCCAAAAAGACCAGACATATTTCAGAAGAAGAATACGCGGAAGGCTGGCGCCTTGCCTGTGTCAGCACGGTCTGCAGCGATGTGACGGTGGAGGTTCCGGATATTGCCTCCGCATACCAGAGCCGAATGAAGGTTGCAGATCTCAGCTCAAAAGAAGAAATTGAATTGTTTGAACGTATCAAAAATCAGGTGGAGGAAGCGGGGCTGGAGCTGAAAAACAGCATGAGGATCGTGTCTGTTTCCATGAACGCACCTACTCTGGATGATACGATGCCGGATAATGAAAGATTGTCCTGGGCGCTGGAAGACGCGACGGGTCTGTCTGTGATCCGGATTCCATATTCCGTATTGAAAAAGCTGCCGGATGTGCTCCGTGCCAGCAATTTTTCTGTTCAGTGCGTCATCCGTGTGACAAAAAAAGATGTATTTGTCTATGACATTCTTCCGGCAGCAGAAAAAGCGGTTGCCGGAGGCCTGATCGTGGATATCGGGACTACGACGGTGTCAGCCCTTCTGGTGGATATGATCTCAGGAGAAATTTTGGCAAAGGCGTCTGCCGGAAATGGACAGATCCGTTACGGTGCAGACGTGATCAACCGTATCATTGAGTCTGCAAAGCCGGGCGGACAGAAACGGCTTCAGGATGCGATCGTAAAAGAAACGCTGAATCCGATGATCGCCAAAATGTGTGCCAGTGCAGGATTTTCCTGCCAGCATATTTACCGGATGGCGGTTGCAGGCAATACGACGATGGAACATCTGCTGATGGGGATCAACGCAGATCCGCTGCGTATGGAGCCGTACATTCCGACATTCTTTAAGACAAATTCCCTGTATGCGTCCGACATTGACATAGCGATCCATCCGGACGCACATATTATCGTGGCTCCCAACATCGGAAGCTATGTGGGCGGTGATATCACTGCCGGTACATTGGTCAGCATGATCTGGAACCGCCCGGAGATGTCCCTGCTGATCGACCTTGGCACCAACGGCGAGCTGGTATTTGGAAATTCTGATTTCCTGATGAGTTGTGCATGTTCCGCCGGTCCTGCTTTTGAGGGCGGTGATATCAGCTGTGGGATGCGCGCCACAGACGGTGCCATCGAGGCATGTTCCATTGATCAGGAGACGATGGAGCCGACGTACCAGGTGATCGGTGAGGAAGGGCAGAAGCCTATTGGAATCTGTGGTTCCGGTATCATCGATGTGATCGCGGAACTGTTCCGCTGCGGAATCATCAATCCAAAAGGAAAATTCATCCGTGAGGGCAGACGTATCCGCCATGACAAATATGGAATGGGCAGTTATGTGCTGGCTTTTGAAGAAGAAGCGGGAAGCGTCCGGGATGTGGAGATCACGGAGGTGGATATCGACAACTTCATCCGTGCCAAGGGAGCGATCTTCTCGGCGATCCGTACGATGCTTTCTTCCCTGGATATGGATGTGTCCATGATCGATGATGTCTATGTTGCAGGCGGAATCGGCAGCGGCATTAATATGAAGCATGCGGTGACTATCGGGATGTTCCCGGATATTCCGCTGGAACGGTTCCATTATATCGGCAACTCGTCGCTGTCCGGCGCGTATGCCATGCTGATCTCCACCCAGGCGGAAAAGAAAACCTATGAGGTGGCGAGAAACATGACCTATCTGGAACTGTCCACCGTTCCCACGTATATGGATGAATTTGTGGCAGCATGTTTCCTGCCTCATACGGACACCACAATCTTTCCGTCCCTGGAACAGAATATATAACAAGACAGCCGTTCAGCTGGCTGAACGGATCTATCATAAGAAAAACAGAGAGGAATTTTGCAGCTATGGGCATGGAAGTGAATTACGAAAAGGACAGTAAGGAAAGAATTCCTTTCGAACATTATCTGGAAGCATTTCGTCAGGCGGATCCGGAGAAAATTGCGGTGCGATGCGCCCTTCCGTATGATCCGGAGACCAAAACGTTCCAGGTCTGTCTGATGGGAGTGACTTATACGGTCGCCTGGCCCTCCTATGAAATCATTCATGAGGAAGGAGACCAGACGGGATATTATCCGCTGGAGATAAAGGCAAACGCGAGGATCCTTCTTCTGCGTTACCTGACGGAAGGCGGAGCTGCACCTTCCACAGGGAAATTTCTCACTTATCGGGAAATTCCGTGGGGCGAGGTGTATTTCAAACAGTTTCAGGGCCGTTGCCTGTTTCGGCTGGCATTCGGCTTTGGAAATAAACTGCAGGTTTTCCGTGAAATCATGGAACGCGTCGGCGCGAAACCGATCAAGGCCGGCGATGCGGGCTATGAGCTGGAATTTTTGAAAGGTCTGCAGGTGCAGCTGATCCTGTGGGAGGGGGATGACGAATTTCCGCCGTCCGCACAGATCCTTTTCTCTGACAATTTTCCGGTGGCTTTTACACAGGGAGAGGATATGGCTGTAGTTGGCGATGTAGTCAACGATATGTTAAAAGCGCTGAGCAAGTAAAAAACATGGCAGGAAAGGTCATATCGTGCAACAGGAAGGAAAAGCTGAACGATTGCAACCGTTCAGCTGGCGGAACTGTTACGGACGGTTGCCATATAGTAGAGTAGGTATTGCGCGTCAAGTGTCTCAAAGGATGGGAAGTTGCCTGAGAACGAAGGAGAGATTCCACGATGCAATGCCGCGTCCGCTACTGCATTGAAAAGAGATACACGCTTCTTCTGGTGGTCGCTTTTGATGTGGTACTACTATACCTCACAAAGCTGTGCCTGCCGAAAGAAAGGAGCGTATGCAAATATGCATCAGGAAACAAAAAGAAAGTGGTCTGCAAAGACCATCGTATTCATGGATTTTTTTGTCGCCATGAATATTGTACTTACCAGATTCTGCTCGATCGATCTGGGGCCGTTCCGGCTTGGGTTCGGTCCGGCGGCGACGATCATGTCCGGCCTTTGGCTTGGGCCGCTGGCGGGAGGGGTCGTCGGCATGGTGGCGGATCTCATCGGATGTCTGATCGACGGTTATGCGGTAAATCCGCTGATTACGGTTTCAGCGATCCTATGGGGCGTTGTGCCGGGAGCGCTGGGGCTTCGTCTGGCAAAAGGAAGCGTAAAAAGAAAGACTGTGGGGATCTGTGTGTCCGTCGTTGCTGCGGCGGTGCTGTCCACCATTATCTTTAATACGGCGGGAATGGTATTGTTTCTGGGATACAATCTCTATGCAATCCTTCCGGGACGTCTGATCCAGTTTGCGGTGATGACTCCGTTGCTGTGTGTGATCACGGTCAGCCTGTATCTGAGCCCGCTGACACAGATTCTTGCAGGATATCTCAGAGAACGAAGAGCCAGAGCATAAAAAAACAGGCAGACAAAAGAAACATGCGGAAGTTCCTTGTCTGTCGTTTATGTGTCTGACGGCTTTGTACTATATTTTATGAAACTTATGGAGGATAGGTTTATGGGTTTTTCAACAGTACCATGTGATGAATTTGTAACTGTACTTGCATCCAAAGCGCCGGTTCCGGGCGGCGGCGGTGCGTCTGCGCTGGTAGGCGCGGTGGGAACGGCTCTTGGAAATATGGTTGGTTCCCTGACTGTGGGAAAAAAGAAGTACGCAGCGGTAGAAGAGGAGATGCAGGAACTGAAGGCAAAGGCAGATGTTCTGCAGAAAGAGCTGCTTCATCTGGTAGAGCGTGATGCGGAAGTATTTGAGCCGCTTTCCAAAGCGTATGGAATGCCGAAGGAGACCGAGGAGGAGAAGGCGGAAAAAGCCCGTGTGATGGAAGCGGCGCTGAAAGAAGCCTGTTCCGTTCCGATGGAGATCATGGAAAAATGCTGTGAAGCCATCGATTTGCTGGTAGAATTTGCAGCGAAAGGCTCGGTACTTGCCATCAGCGACGCTGGTGTTGGAGCCGCTTTCTGTAAGGCGGCCCTGGAAGGCGCGTCTCTGAATGTCTACATCAACACGAAGTCTATGGCAGACAAAGAGTATGCGGAAAGTTTGAATAAAAAATGCGATGAGATGCTGGAAAAATACACCAAAATTGCAGAGGATGTATTCGAGAGCGTCCTTGGACGTTTAAAAGGCTGAGAGAAACTGGAGGAACATGGAACAATGGCAAAACAATTATTGGGAAAAGAAGTAACCGCCGCTCTGAATGAGCGCATCAAAGCAAACGTGGCAAAACTGGAAGAAAAAGGAATCAAACCGACGCTGGGTATCATCCGTGTGGGAGAGCGTGAAGATGATCTTTCTTATGAGCGCGGAGCGACAAAACGATGCGAGACCCTGGGGGTTGCTTATGAAAAATTCCTGCTTCCGGCGGATGTGACACAGGAAGAACTGATGGCCACAGTAGATCGTGTGAACAAAGATGACAAAATTCATGGCGTGCTGATCTTCCGCCCGCTGCCAAAACATCTGGACGAGGCGGCTGTGATCAAGGCACTGTCCCCGGAAAAAGATGTGGACGGCATTACGGACGGGTCGATGGTTGGCGTATTTGCAGGAACCAATCAGGGCTTTCCGCCATGTACGCCATGGGCTTGTATGGAGATCCTGGATCACTATGGCATCGACTGCACCGGCAAGAAGGCAGTGGTGGTAGGACGTTCCCTGGTAGTAGGCAAACCGGCGGCAATGATGCTTCTTAAGAAAAATGCAACCGTTACCGTATGCCATACCAGAACGAAAGATATGCCGTCTGTGGTAAAAGAGGCGGATATTGTGATCGTTGCGGCAGGACGTGCAGGCATTGTGGATGACACCTATCTGCGCGAGGGACAGGTCGTCATTGATGTGGGAATCAATGTAAATGCAGAAGGCAAGCTGTGCGGCGATGTGGATTACGCCAAAGCTGAGCCGATCGTAGAAGCGATCACCCCGGTTCCGGGCGGTGTGGGATCTGTAACGACCTCCGTTCTGGTTGGCCATGTGGTAGAGGCGGCTATGAGAAAATATCTGTAAAAAGAAGGATCTGTAAGAGAAAAAGCAGCAGAAAAATTTTGTATACCGACAGGCGGTGTGCTTCCGGCTTACGGCGGGAAGAACGCCGCCTGTTTTGACCATTCCCGGGTATATCCTGAGCTCCAGTTACATATAGTATAACAGTAGTTACTGTTCCTTTACCAGCAGCAGGGTGTGATGGCGGGGCGGTACATATCTCAGGACAAGGGGGAAAGTTTGAATGGATACGTTTTCGGTTTACAGGGATATACAGACCAGGACAAACGGACAGTTTCTGATCGGAGTCGTGGGACCGGTGAGAACCGGAAAATCTACGTTTATCCGGCGCTTTATGGAGGCGCTGGCATTGCCGGAACTGCCGCCGGAGCAGCAGGCGGAGGTACGGGATGCACTGCCTCTGAGCGGTTCCGGGAAACTGATCACCACAGTGGAGCCGAAGTTTATTCCGAAGGATGCACTGAAGATGACGCTGGGAGAAGGGGAGCCGGTGCAGCTTCGGCTGATCGACTGTGTCGGCTTTCTGGTTCCTGACGCCGCGGGAAATATGGAGGAAGACAAGGAACGGATGGTCAAGACGCCGTGGTTTGACCAGGAAATTCCATTCCATCAGGCGGCAGAACTGGGTACCCAGAAAGTGATCGCGGATCATTCCACTATCGGGCTGGTGGTGACCTGCGACGGTTCTTTCGGGGAACTTCCGAGAGAGAATTTTACCCAGGCGGAGGAGCGGACCGTACAGGAACTGAAAAAGCAGGGAAAGCCGTTCATGATCCTGCTCAATTCCCAGAAGCCTTATCGGGAAGAAACACAGAAACTGGCGAGGGAACTGGAGCAGAAATATCAGGTTTCCGTTATGCCGGTGAACTGCGATCAGCTCCGCAAAGAGGACATCGTACACATTCTGGAAAAGGTTCTGTATGAGTTTCCTCTGCGCCAGATTGAGTTTTACATACCTAAATGGGTGGAGCTTCTGCCGCTGCAGGCTCCGCTGAAAGCAGAGCTTTTATCAAACATAAGGGAACTGTCAGAAAAGCTTCATTATGTCAGGGATATCCGGAAGGATACGGTGAACCTGCCCAGTGGGTATGTAAAGAATACCAGCCTGCAGTCTATGGATTTATCGACCGGCATCGTAGAAGTGCGGGTGGATATCCGGGAACAGTTTTATTATGACATGATCAGCGAGATGACCGGCGTGGAGATTCAGGACGAATACGGACTGATGCAGACGCTGAAGGAGCTGTCCCGGATGAAGGAGGAATATGTGAAGGTACAGGATGCTATGGTTTCCGTCCGCGGCTGTGGATATGGGGTTGTGATTCCAAAGAAAGAGGAGATCACCCTGGATGAACCGGTGGTAATTAAGCAGGGGAGCAAATTTGGAGTGAAGATCAAATCCACCAGTCCGTCCATCCATATGATAAAAGCGAATATTGAAACGGAGATCGCACCGATCGTCGGGAGCGAACAGCAGGCGAAGGACCTGATCGCATTTATCAAAGAAAGCGCAAAACAGGAAGACGGTATCTGGCAGACGAATATTTTCGGCAAATCCATTGAACAGCTCGTGGAGGACGGCATCCGGACAAAGATTGCACAGATTACAGAAGACAGTCAGGTAAAACTGCAGGATTCCATGCAGAAGATCGTAAACGACAGCAAAGGCGGGATGGTCTGCATCATTATCTGAAAAACCGGTCTGCGCAGAAAAGGCACAGACCTGACAGACCGTTTGTCGAAAAGTGTCAAAAGAAAAAGTTACCACTTGCAATACGAAGGGAATTAGTTTATAATTCATGTATAGAGAAGAGCAGTAAAAAAATCATAAAGGTAATTACCTGGAATGTGCGATAATCCTATTATTTTGAACCTACATTTACTTTAAACGGGAGACTTATTATTGTCCTGCGGATGTCAGGCCGCCCTGGAAACAGATGTCAGCGGAAGGCAGAAGCTGTGATTGCGGTTACCCACCTAGCTTGCGTGCTAGGAGTCAAAATATAGGAAACGGCATCCCGGGGTTACAAAAGACAAAGGGAGAGCCATGAAAATGGCTCTCTTATTATTTGTGATCAAGGAGAGTGAAGGTATGAACAGAACAGCATTTGGAACAGTGGAGGGAAGAGAAGCACAGCTGTATGCTTTCTCCAACGCAAACGGGATGGAGATGACCGTCTGCGATTATGGCGCACATCTGGTATCTGTAAAGGTTCCGGCTGCAGACGGAAGCAGGAAAGACATGGTTTTGGGGTATGACGATGCGGCAGGGTATGTGACGGATCCGTGCCATCTGGGCGCGACCATCGGAAGAAACGGAAACCGGATCGCCAATGCGGCTTTTGAGCTGAACGGGGTGAAATATCAGCTTGCATCCAATGAAAACGAAAACAATCTCCACAGTGGACCGGACGGTTATGAGTACCGTTTTTGGGAAGTGAAAGAAGTGACGGAGCAGGCCATCACCCTGCATCTGGACAGCCCGGACAAGGATCAGGGATTTCCGGGAAATTTTGCTGTGGATGTTACTTATACACTGACCGATGACAATCAGGTGGCGATTCACTACTGCGGAACCTGCGATGCGGATACCGTGGCGAATATGACGAATCACAGTTATTTCAATCTGAACGGACATGACAGCGGCGATGTTCTGGATCACACCGTATGCCTGAAAGCAGGACACTTCAGTCCGGTTGCCGATTCCAAGTCCATCCCGACGGGAGAGCATGCGGCAGTGGCAGGAACACCGATGGATTTTACAAAAGAAAAGACCATTGGACAGGAGATCGGCGCGGACTTTCAACAGCTGAAACTGACCGGAGGCTACGATCATAATTTTATCATCGATAAAACAGAGGACGGCCAGCAGCTCTTCGCGATCGTGAAAGGAGATCAGACCGGCATTGTCATGGAGGCATATACAGACCTTCCGGCGTTCCAGTTTTATACCGGAAATTTCATCGACAATGTAAAAGGAAAAGAGAACGTGGTCTATACAAAACGTACAGGCTTCTGTCTGGAATCCCAGTACATTCCAAATGCGATCAATGAGGAAAAGGAAGAAAAGCCGGTACTGAAGGCAGGAGAAACATACGATACCACAACGACGTACAAATTTATCTTCTAAAAAATATTGCTTATGGAAATCTGCTGGTCAGGACGGGGAAAACCTGATCAGCAGGTTTTGATTTTCCGGCGTTTTCCGAATGGCATCATTTTCAGACGTGCCCCAGTGTATGGCAAATGTTTCATGTGCATATAATAGAAGCATGAAAAAGAAATTTGATGGTCTCGAACTGATACTTTTTGGATGCTGTCTGTTGCTGTTCGCCGGATTCTGCCTGACTAAGATGAAATTGGACGGAGAGGCGGAGAAGGGCGGAGAAAGCAGTGTGCAGAATTTTTCCGGCGTCTCCGGAGAACTCTCCCAGGAGGAACTGGTTCTCAGGGAGCAGGAGGAATATACGCAGAAGCATGTAGCCGAAGACGATACAGAGGCGCAGGAAACTTCAGAACCGGAAGCCCGGAATACGGTGTCTGGCAATACGGCGGCGCAGAAAGAAGCAGAAAGCGCAGAGGCACAGGGCGCTTCCTCTGAGAAGCCGAACATCCGCGTGCTGATCAAAACAACGGATTTTGCAGGCTATTTTCACGATAGGCTGGTGCTGAAAGGAAATTCCCCCCTCCATCTGAACGGAGACACTTACGTGGCGGGAGCCGGCGAAGCGGTGGAAATCACGCAGGATTCCCAGTGGTTCCAGAACGGATGTATTGTTATCAGGCCTGAGAATACAGAAGCGGGGATTTCGGTGGAGAATCTGGAACGGGCGCAGGGTGTGCCGGTTTATGAAGGAACGTTTGAAATCTATCAGGGAAGCAATGGACTTGTCCTGGTCAACGAACTTCCACTGGAAACGTATCTGAAATATGTAGTTCCCAGTGAGATGCCCGCCTCCTATGCTCAGGAAGCGCTGAAAGCCCAGGCGGTCTGCGCAAGGACGTACGCCTGCCGGCAGATGCGGAACAACAGTCTGTCCGATTATCACGCTCAGGTGGATGACAGCGTGTCCTATCAGGTATATAATAATACACGAAGACAGGATTCAACGGATCAGGCGGTGGACGCTACCGCCGGGGAAATCCTAACCTGCGGCGGGGAGCCGATCACCGCCTATTTTTTCTCCACCTCCAGCGGGCATACCAGCACGGATGAGGTGTGGGATTCCAGCAGTGACGAAACCTACCTGGAGAGCGTCTATCTTGGAGAGGATGCGGCGCCGGATATCAGTACGGAGGAAGCGTTTGCAAGCTTTATCACGACGAAAGACGAAAACAGCTATGAAGCGGAGGACGGCTGGTATCGCTGGCAGGTAACCCTTCCCATCGACTATCTGAACAGCCGGATCGAAAAATATGGAATCGGAACATTGAGCTCCATTCAGGTGGTGAAACGTTCCTCCGGCGGAGCCATCGAGACGTTGACGATTCACGGAACTTCCGGCAGCAAAACACTGACCAGTGAGTATGAGATCCGGGAAGTGCTTTCGACGAAAGGATATCCGATCCTGAAAAATGACGGAAAAACCACAACGGAGATGACTCTGATGCCGAGCGCATACTTTATCTGTCATCCGGTAACGGAAAACGGAACGGTGACCGGATATCAGTTTCAAGGCGGAGGCTACGGCCACGGTGTCGGGATGTCCCAAAATGGAGCGGCGCATATGGCGGAGCAGGGAAAGACATACGAGGAGATTCTGCATTTTTTCTACGCCAATGTGGAATTGACCAGTACAGCGTTTGCTGAATAACCAGACCAATCGCGCAGAAGGCTTTCTCGGATGTGCAGATGAGAAACGGACACAGCAGGCTGCTTGGATTCTTAACGGTAAAGAACGGCGAAATACGGAAGAAAGGAAGCGGATGTTTTGAAAAAGGAGAATGGCATGGCAGGCATGGTGGAGATGATCAGGGGCTTTCTGAAACGACTGAATAAGGATCATGTGGGTGCTTATGCGGCGCAGAGTGCCTATTTTATTCTGCTGTCCTTTATTCCATTTGTTCTGCTGCTTGTGACGATGGTGAAATACACACCGCTGACGCAGGAGATCGTGACTACCGCATTGATCCGGATGGTGCCGGAGGAATTCAGCAGCTTTATCCGGGTGATCGTCAATGAAGTATTCGGAAAGTCTGCGGCGTTCGTTCCTGTGTCTGCGATTATCGCTTTGTGGTCGGCGGGGAAAGGCGTCAATGCGCTGAGCAAAGGGCTGAACTGTATTTATCAGGTGGAGGAGACCAGAGGATATGTGATCAACCGCCTGCGTTCTGCGGTCTATACGCTGGTTTTTGTCGTGGCTGTGGCAGTGACCCTGCTTCTTCTGGTCTTCGGCAATCAGATCCAGATGGGAATAGCCGATCGATTTCCGGTGATCGCGAAAGTGACCTCTCTGATCGTTGGAATGAGGACGCTGATCACTCTGGTGCTTCTGTGTCTGGTGTTCCTGATGATCTACAAGTTTGTTCCGAACCGGAAAGCAAGTCTGAAAAGTCAGATTCCGGGTGCGATGGTGTCTTCGGTGGCATGGTCGCTGTTTTCGCTGGCGTTTTCCATCTACATAGACCTGACACCGGGAACCGTCAATATGTACGGCAGCCTGACCACACTGGTACTGATCATGCTTTGGCTGTATTTCTGCATGTGGATCCTGCTGATAGGAGCTGAGATCAACTCCTATTTCGAGGACAGGCTCCGAAGGCTGGAAGAAGCGGCGGCAGCGAAACTGCGAAGACATTGAAACCATTCCGCTTTCGTCCGCCTGACCCAGAGCAGCGAAGCAAAAAAATCCTTGACAATTCTCCGGGGGCTGTATAAAATAAAGACTATCCGATGGATTTCATCGAAAAACAGGATAGGTTACCTGCATAGAAAGTGTCAGTAGAGCAGTCTTTTCTTACAGAGAGAGGGAGTCACCGGCTGTAAGCTCCCTTAAGTTCAGAGGCCGCTTGAGGTTCGCACCGGAGCAGTTGTCCTGAAAGCTTCAGTAGGGATAACCGTTTTGCGCACGTTACAGCGCAGCATGAGTGCCCGGAAATTGTTCCGGGAATCAGGGTGGTACCGCGAAACAACAGTCTCGTCCCTTTGTGGATGGAGGCTTTTTTTATTTCATAGGAAATTGCTTTCCTATGAAATAAAAACGCTCCGCGAGGATCGCAGTTTAAAAATCCTTGTTTCGGGAACGCGAAGTGTGGATGGACCTTGCAGAAATGAAAAAGAAAAAGGAGATAGAAAGCGATGAGTGAAGGAACAATCAAAGAAAAGCTTCAGGCGATTCTGAATCATGCGATTGCCGATATTGAAGCGTCGGACGCACTGGACAAACTGAATGATGTCCGCGTCAATGTTCTTGGAAAAAAAGGTGAGCTGACCGCAGTTCTGAAAGGAATGAAGGAGGTTGCGCCGGAAGACCGGCCAAAAGTCGGACAGCTGGTCAATGATGCCCGTGCCGATATTGAGACAAGGCTGGAAGCGGCGAAGGCAAAACTGGAGGCGGAACTCCGTGAAAGAAAACTGGCGGCTGAGGTGATCGATGTGACCCTGCCGGCAAAGAAGGCGAATGTGGGACACCGTCATCCGAATACCATTGCGCTGGAAGAGGTGGAGCGTATCTTCGTGGGCATGGGCTACGAAGTTGCGGAAGGACCGGAAGTGGAGTACGATCTGTACAATTTCGAGAAGCTGAACATTCCGGAGGGACATCCGGCGAAGGACGAGCAGGATACGTTCTATATCAATGATGAGATCGTTCTCCGTACCCAGACTTCTCCGGTGCAGGCCCGTGTGATGGAGCAGGGCAAGCTGCCGATCCGTATGATCGCACCGGGACGAGTATTCCGTTCGGATGAGGTGGATGCAACCCACTCTCCTTCCTTCCACCAGATCGAAGGACTTGTCATCGACAAACATATCACCTTCTCCGATCTGAAAGGAACCCTGGAAGTGTTTGCGAAGGAACTGTTCGGACCTGAGACAAAAACAAAATTCCGCCCGCACCATTTCCCGTTCACAGAGCCAAGCGCCGAGATGGACGTAAGCTGTTTCAAATGTGGCGGAAAGGGCTGCCGGTTCTGCAAAGGCTCCGGATGGATTGAGATTCTCGGCTGTGGAATGGTACATCCGCATGTATTTGAAATGTGCGGCATTGATCCCGAAGAGTATACCGGCTTTGCATTTGGCGTGGGTCTGGAGCGTATCGCGCTGCTGAAATATGAGATCGACGATATGCGCCTTCTGTATGAGAACGACGACCGTTTCCTGAGCCAGTTCTGATCGAACCATTGCCGATAAATATAAACCAGGAGGAAAACAATGAATACTTCATTATCATGGATTAAAATGTATGTGCCGGATCTTGATGTAACGGCGCAGGAATATACCGACGCG
>CABUPZ010000061.1 GCA_902493585.1 uncultured Fusicatenibacter sp.
TGCCATTTGCCCTCCCGGTCTGCGGCGCGGCGCCCTGCGGGCGGCCGTTCTCCTGATCATGAGGTGTTATGGTTCTTTCCACATTTTCCGGAATACGGGAATATAGCAGCAGAGGGTGTAAAACATTACTACCGCGCACAGGATGACCAGGGTCCGGACTGCTGCAAGGGGAAGGTCCGGCAGAAGGAGCAGAAGGAATACTACTACATAGGAAACCGCTGTGCAGACTTTTCCGAACCATTTGGCTCCGTCCAGTTTTCTTCCGTTTCTGCGGAGCAGCAGCATGCCCATCACTGCCATAAAGCCTTCCTTGATCAGAAACAGTCCGGCAAGGAGCCAGATTTCCCGGTAACGGGTGGCAAGACAGACTATGATCACTCCAAGGGTAAGTTTGTCCGCGACAGGATCAAGGAATTTTCCAAGTTCCGTCACCTGATTGAATTTTCTTGCAATTTTTCCGTCAAACAGATCGGTCAGGCCCGACAAGCCGATGACCAGCGCAGCCGTGAAACACTCCTGTGGCGTTTCCGCCCGCAGATACAGCCATGCAAATACCGGGATCAAAAGAATCCGGAAATATCCCAGCAGATTTGGGATGGTATACCAGTCAGATGCTTTCCATTTTCCTTTCATTGGTTCCTCCTCTTAACCGTTCAGCTGGCTGAACAGTTACTCTTTCTTATATTCAGTCACTGTCCAGATGGACCGTTTCCAGATTAATATAGACTCTCGTTCCCTGCCCAAGTTCTGATTCGATCCGGATCGTATGGGACAGCCGGTTCAGTGCGCGCCGGCACAGGTACAGGCCGATCCCGGTGGAACCTTTGTCATATCTTCCATTGCATCCGGTATAGCCTTTCTCAAAGACTCTCGGGAGATCTTCGGCTGCAATGCCGATCCCGGTGTCCGCGATCACCAGTGTCTTTTCCGCCTGTTCATCCATATAAATTGCCACGCTTCCCCGTTTCGTATACTTGATTGCATTGGACAGGATCTGCTCCAGAACAAATTCCAGCCATTTTTCGTCCGTCAGCACCTGACAGTTCACCGGCTCATAAACCAGTGTGAGCTTTTTTCGGATAAACAGCGGCGCATATTTTTTGACCGCCTGGCGGATAATATCGTCAAGGCTCTGCCGCTTCAGCACCAGATCGTTGGATTCACTTCCAAGACGTAGATACTGGAGGACCATCAGCACATACTGTTCGATCTTGAAAAGTTCTGACAAAAGTTCCTTATTTTTGTCGCTCTCCTCCTGCTGGAGCAGCAGGCGCATTGCGGCGATGGGCGTCTTGATCTGATGCGCCCACATGGTATAATACTCGATCATTTCCCGGTAGGAGGACTGGTCTTTTTCCTCCAGCTCACTCATCTTTTTTTTCAGTTCCGCCACAATTTCCTGGTATTCTTTTTCAATAACATTCTCTGCCTTTGGCAGTTCCTCCGTATAGAGAATGTCCTCCTTCGCTTTGGCAAGTTCCTTCCATCTTCTGCGGAAACGGAAAAATCCAACCAACAGTGCCAGGAGTCCGAAAACCACAGTTACCTGGGCGGTATACAAAGCCGGCTGTACCGGAACGCCGTACAGATAGCAGACCAGCGCAAACATTCCCAGGAAACATACCGTCCAGATAAAGATCAGGATATTTTTTTTCAGATAATTGACAAATAGTTTCATCTTCACTCCACAAGATACCCTACGCCTTTTTTCGTGCGTATGAAATTCTCCAGCCCGGCTTCCTCCAGCTTTCTGCGAAGACGTGTCACATTGACCGTCAACGTATTGTCGTCAATAAAGCTGTCGGACTCCCAGAGCCGCATCATCAACGTATCCCTGCTCACAGCCTTTCCTTTATTTTCCATCAGGACCTGAAGGATCCTCCACTCATTTTTCGTCAGCTCCACGCGCTTCCCCTGATAATTCAGGACTCCGCTGCTGGTGTCCAGGATCGCTCCCCTGTGCTCCAGAATGTTGGTCTCCTTGCCGAAA
The DNA here is from genome assembly GCA_902493585.1 of uncultured Fusicatenibacter sp. Taxonomy (GTDB): domain Bacteria; phylum Bacillota; class Clostridia; order Lachnospirales; family Lachnospiraceae; genus Fusicatenibacter. Next base: position 1,991 of record CABUPZ010000061.1, read on the forward strand.
TCATAGGTTCGCCTCAGCAGCGCCTGCACCTTTGCCGTCAGGATATTCAGGTCGAAGGGCTTGGCGATAAAATCGTCCGCTCCCATATTGACCGCCAGGATAATATTCATCTTGTCCGACGCCGACGAAAGGAAGATCACCGGTACCTTCGATACCTGGCGGATCGCCTGGCACCAGTGATACCCGTTATAAAAAGGCAGAGAAATGTCCAGCAGCACCAGCTGGGGCGCAAAAGACGCAAACTCTGCCATCACATTCTGAAAATCTTCCACGCAATGTACTTCCATTCCCCAGGAAGAGAGCGTCTCGCCGACCGTCTTCGCGATCAGCGGGTCATCTTCCACGATCATAATCCGATACATATGCCAATCCTTTACGCGTAAATAATATAGTCTTTTTTTCTTTCCTTTGGCTGCGGATATTCGCAGTCACGATAACCGAGAATGCAGTTTCCGATACCGATATAATTCTCTGACAGTCCCCATTCTTTCACCAATTCTTTGCCTTCGGCGCTTTCAAACACTTCCCTTGCCCGGTGAACCCAGCAGGAATCCACACCGACCGCATGCGCTGCCAAAAGCAGCGATCCCATCACAAGCGAACCATCCTCCACACAGGTGCCGCGGGAGGAATCCGCCAGGACAACCACAACCGTCGGCGCGCCATAGAACGGATCATTTTCTGAGCCCATCACTTGTGCGTTCAGCCGGGACAGCTTCTGGATCAGTTCCGGCTTCTGAACAACGACCATAACCGGAGACTGCATTCCCATTCCGGTAGGCGCGTACGTCGCCGCCTCCAGGATTGCATGCAGCTGCTCATCGCTGATCTGTTCTTTTTTGTACTTCCGGATGCTTCTTCTTTCTTTCATCGCCTTCAATACTGTATTTTCCATGACAAAATCCTCCTTTTTTCTGTAAATATATCTGAATCTTCCCTTTCAAGAAATCCACTGGCTGGATTTTTCAAATATATTTCACTGTTTTTTCATACAATCTCATAATAGCACAGATGCGGACAGATTTCACTAAGCTTTTTGAAATCTGACACGACGTAAGGAAAACTGTTTTGCCTGCTGAACTGTTACATGCAGGGAACCATTCTTCTGTCTTAACCACCGAAAAAAAAGAGTACAGGGGAAGGCCGCTGGTCGTGCAATAACCAGCAGTCTTCCCCTGTAGCGTTTGATCGGATTACTTTCGACTTTCATTTTTTCATGGACACATTACGATGATCCTCTGTGGCGTTGTCATCGGCGGAATACTTCTTGTCACCGCCGTATAATAGACCAACAGCATTTCATTCCCCGGGCTGCAGCTGAACCGCTGACCATTTGCCGTTGTGATCTTCACCTGCCGGTCCACATTCAGCTGGAGGGAGCCGTCACCTGCCAGCAGATTTTCATCAAAATATCCCAGTTTTACACTCTGATTTCTCCAGAGCATTGTGATGAGCTCCGCCTGGTACCTCGGCGGATAAATTGCCGGCGTCGGAAGGCTGGTGTCATAGAACGCCGCGATCCTCATACCCATTCGCAGCATGGTATTGTTGATCACCATCGTTCGTCCGGACACCACAAACTGCGTTTCCTGTCCATCCCCACGGATCGTGAGCAGTTTCGAACAGCAGTCGTTGGACTGATCCTGGATTGCTGTAATGATCCCCGTCACCATCTGATATGTTTCATATACCATTTTCTGTTATCCTCCGGCATTCCTTTTTGTTCAGCATATGCAAAACACCGCGTCCCTTATGACAGTTCCAACCCTCCTTTTTCACCCTTTTGTATAATCTTTTCCGTTTTGCTGATACAAAATCACGGAAGATCGCATTCAGGAAGTCGATTTCATGAACCGTTCATACGCGCAAAAATTTTTCATAGGACAGAAAATGGGGGAACAGGGCAACGCCGCAACGAATGTTGCATTCCCGCTGGTCATGATCATTACCACGCTGGCCATGACATTCGGCACAGGCAGCTCGGCTTCTTTCAGCCTGTATCTCGGCGAGAAAAAGGATGAGAAAGCAAAATCTATCGTCGGAAACGGCATGACTCTTTTGATCCTAAGCGGTCTTCTGGTTGCCGTTCTCTCACTGCTGTTTCTGTGTCCCATCCTGACAACCTTTGGCGGCAGAGATCAAACCCTGGAATATGCAATGGAGTATTCGCGTGTTCTCGCCTTTGGCTTTCCGTGTGCCATCCTGGGTACCGGCGCGACCATGCTGATCCGTGCGGACGGAAGTCCCCGGTACGCTATGTTCGCCACACTGTCGGGCGCTGTGTTGAACTGTATCCTCGATCCGATTCTGATCTTCGGTTTCGACATGGGTATGTTCGGCGCGGCTCTTGCCACCGTAATCGGACAGGCTGTCTCAGCGCTTTTCATCCTCATTTATTTTCCAAGATTCAAGTCCTTTCATCTAAAAGGGAAGGATTTTCTTCCGAAATAGAAAAGCGTCTCCCAGATTTTCCGGCTTGGTGTCGCAGCAGGCGCAAATCAGCTGGCGATCACCTTCGTACAGATTGTCATGAACAACACCCTGGGATATTACGGTGAACGTTCACCATATGGAAGGGATATCCCCCTTGCCTGTGTGGGGATCATCTCGAAGGTCAGTGCCATATTCAACGCAGTTATTTTTGGCATTTCCCAAAACACCCAGCCAATCCTGGGCTACAATTATGGCGCAAAGAATTACGACCGTGTAAAGGATACCTTCAAAAAGGCGGTCACAATTGTGACTTGTATCTCCTGCGTGGCTTTTCTCTGTTTCCAGATTTTCCCGCGGCAGATTATTGGTATGTTCCGAAGCGGAGATGCACTTTACTATGACTTTGGTCTGCGGTATTTTCATATTTTCCTGTTTTGCACCTTTATCGTAGGTGCACAGATTCTATGTGCGCAGTTTTTCCCGTCCATCGGCAAGGGCGGTATGGGTACCGTGGTATCTCTCAGCAGGCAGGTATTTTTACTGCTCCCACTGGTGATCCTATTTCCTCTTATCTGGGGAATCGACGGCGTTCTGTGGGCGGCCCTATTGCGGACGGACTTTCGGGTATCCTGGCGTTGTTTCTGGTATGGCGGGAAATGAAAAAGTGGTGACTTTGTTCCCATTGGTACAGAGAACGCCCCTGACACGGTTTTGTGGTGTCAGGGGCATTCTTTTTTTAAGCTCTTATTGTTTTTTTATACTTTCTGCCAAAAAGCGTATTTGGAAATTCCTACCAGCAGTTTTTTGATTAAAAATTGCGGCGGTTTCTTTCCATCTCTCTGCGTGCTGTCACCTTTACCGGTTTCAGAATTCCCAGGTGGACCAGGAGTCTGGTACGCAGTTCTCTGATTATTTCTATATCCTGATCAATCATCTCTTTTATTCTCATATGCTTTGTTCCTTTCGTCCTCTATCACTGTGTTCCGCTTCCGTAACAGGGGTTTGTTCTGTGATCCTCTGTCAGGAAAGAACCTGTTGTTTGGGTACAGGTTTATTATATAACAGGGGAGGGGGAAATGGCTAATAGTCTTTTTCTTAATCTTCTAAAAAATCAGTAAACTTCTGCGAAACAACTTATAAAAGTGGGGGACATCCCCCGCCCGGCGTGTTCGGCATCTGACAGTGGGAGCGGCGGGGTGAGGGCGGTTAGTTTTTGACAGATGTACAAATATTGCTATTTTCTAAATGAAATAAAAATTTTAAATATGCTCTTGACATTGACGCAGCGTAAAGGGGTATTCTTGATGATGCAGGAGGTGATTGGTTTTGGATTACACGATCGGGCAGCTTGCGGAGCTGGCGGGAGCCAGTACGCGGACTTTGCGTTATTATGACAGGATTGGTTTGCTGAAGCTTTCAAACATCAGACGATTCAAAGAAACGAAGAGCTCTATGGAACGGAACTTCGGGAGAAATATGGGAATGCCGCGATTGATGCTTCCAACCGGAAGCTCCTGCATATGACTGAGGAGGAATATTCGCATTTCCAGACTCTCGGAAATCAAATCCTGGAGGATCTGGACAATGCTGTCTCTGCCGGGCTGTCTCCTTCCGGGGAGGAGGGCCGCCGGATTTTCCAGCAACACAGGGAATGGCTGTGTATGACCTGGAACTTCTATCATCCGGAAGCCCATAAATCTCTGGCGGAAACTTACACGGCGGACAGTCGTTTTCAGGGGTACTATGACCGTAAAACACCTGGCTGCGCCGAGTTTCTGAAACAGGCCATTCTGTTCTGGGCAGATGCTTCTGCAGCTGAGTCAGAGTAACTTACGGTTGAGAAAAAAATTCTGCCAGCCGGGAAATCTCTCCGTCCATCTCCGGATTCTGCGCCGCCGGCACCCGATCCGTGCCGTGGCAGCAGACCGGAGGGTCGATCCTGGTACAGTGCATATCCTTCAGCAGCCAGGAACCTGTAGCCACCGCCCGGTCCATGCTCCCATTTCCGCCGCCGACCAGAAGGATTCCGCCCTTTTTCTCTTTCGGAATCAGCTCTGTCTTCCGGTAATGCCTGGCACACCAGAAAGACTGCACTCTGCTGAAAATATCCAGCAGCTTACCCGGCAGTTCGAAAAAGTAAACCGGAGACGCGATCAAAAGATTTTCACACTCCTGGATCACCTGTTCCAGTTCCTGCCACCCATCTTTCCGGCAGCATCCATCATGTTCCCAACAATACCGGCAGTCCACACAGCCTTTGATATCACTCTGATAACAGACAAACTCCACAACCTCTCCCGGAATCTTTTCTTTCAACTTTCTGATCAGCTGAACCGTATCCCCATTTTTCCTGGGAGACCCATTGATAATCAATGTCTTCATTGCAAGCTCCTCCTCACATTACATTTTTTTGACAAACATCCGCCCACACGCCGCCCGGTGCTCACGGCACAGGCGGAACCGTCACATCTGTTTTCTGACTACCGCGTACTCATCGCCGAGCCTGTAATAAGGACATTGATAAAAGGTATCCGCCAGGAAATGTGCCATCTCGTCCTCATCCAGATTCACATCACAGGTATAGCACTCATAATCCTCGTCATACACATAATTCGCACAGGAATCACAGCTCGTCTGCCGTTTTACCGTTTTCTTCTTCATCCTTTTTCTCTCCATAAAATCCATCAATTTGTAACCGTTCAACTTGCTGAATAGTCACATCTATTTCTCGTCACACACCTGGAAAATATAGAATTTCAGATAATAAGATTCCTCCGCTGCCCACAGGATCGGATGATCCGGCGCCTGGGTGCGGTATTCCACCTGGCGGAGACGTTTGTGTACATTCTGTGCCGCCTGATGGATTGTCTTTGTGAACAGCTCATAGGTCATAAAGTGTGAGCAGGAACAGGTTGCCAGGTATCCTCCGTCCTTCACCAGTTTCATCGCTCTCCGGTTGATCTCCCGATAGCCCTTGACGGCATTTTTTACGGAATTTCGGGATTTTGTAAACGCCGGGGGATCCAGAATGACCACATCGTACTTCTCTCCCTGCTCTTCCAGCCTTGGAAGCAGTTCAAAGACATCTTCGCAGATAAACTTCACCCGATCTTCCAGATGATTCAGCTTTGCGTTCTTTCCTGCCTGCTCCACGCCCAGCTCGGAAGCGTCCACGCCAGTCACTTCCCGTGCCCCGGCGACGCCGGCATTCAGTGCAAACGAACCGGTATGCGTAAAGCAGTCCAGCACTCTCGCATCCTTGCAGAGTTTCTGGATCGCCAGACGGTTATATTTCTGATCCAGGAAGAATCCCGTTTTCTGCCCGTCCTTCACGTCCACCAGATAATGCACGCCGTTCTCGACAATTTCCACTTCTGTGTCGAAAGGCTCGCCGATAAATCCCTTGGCGCGCTCCATTCCTTCCTGTTCCCGGACCTTCGCGTCGCTTCGCTCATAAACGCCCCGGACAGCCACGCCGTCCTCCAGCAGCACTTTTTTCAGCAGGGCGACGATCGTCTCCTTCATCCGGTCAATTCCAAGCGCAAGAGACTGTACCACCAGCACATCCGAAAATTTATCCACCACAAGGCCCGGCAGAAAATCCGCCTCCCCGAAGATCACACGGCAGCTTGAGGTATCCACCGTTTTTTTTCTATATTCCCATGCGTCACGGACACGCATTTCCAGAAACGCCTCATCCACTTCCTGATCCTTGTTTCTCGTCATCATACGGACACGGATCTTGGAATTCTCATTGATGAATCCTCTGCCAAGAGGATAACCGTCAAAATCTCTGACGATCACCACATCACCGTTCTCAAAACTTCCCATGACGGAAGCAATCTCATTATCAAAAATCCACAGCCCGCCGGACTTCAGCATTCTCCCTTCGCCTTTTTTCAACGTTACAACTGCATGACTCATCTTCTTTCTCTCCTTTTTCTGCAAAATCACATCCGAACCTGATACGTTCCATAAAAATTTTTTCTGCCGCCGCATGTCCGGCTATCCATCACATTCCGGTTACAGTCCGGTTCCCTCAAATGCAGGGATAAAACTCTCCTTCGCCGTATCCCCTTCCTGGATAAAGGCATTGGTGACACCCAGGTCCAGTGCATAATCCACCAGCCGCTCATATTCCCGCTTCGTAACTTTCCGGTTCAAAGGCTCCGGCAGGTTCGCTTCCTCCAATGGCGTATACTGGTTCATCAGACTGAGGTATACCTCATCCCCATACATTTCATACACATATTTCACCACTGCCTTTGCATTTTTCAGCGCTCCCGGAAGCAGCAGATGGCGGACAATGATCCCTTTCTGCATCATTCCTTCCCCGTCGAACACCGGCGTTCCCACCTGCTGAAACATCCGGCCAAGGGCTCTTTGAGCCTCTTCCGGATAATCCGGCGCCTGGGAATACCGGGCCGCCAGGGCGCTGTCCATATATTTGAAATCTGTCAGGTAAATGTCCACGAGCCCCTCCATCCAGCGCAGGGATTCTTCGCCCTCATAACCACCGCAGTTGTAGACCACCGGAAGCTTCAACCCCTGGTCCATGGCTCTTTGCAGTGCTTTGGAGATCCAGGGCGCATAATGGGTGGGCGTCACCAGATTGATATTATGGGCTCCCTGCTCCTGAAGCTCCAGAAAAATCTCTGTCAGCCGTTCCCCGGTGATCCCTCTTCCGGCATCTGCCCGGGCGATGGACGCATTCTGGCAGTAAACACACCGGAGCGTACATCCGCTGAAAAACACGGTTCCGGAACCTCTCTCTCCGGAAATACAGGGTTCCTCCCAGAAATGCAGCGCCGCCCGCGCCGCATACATTTCTGCCGAAACCTTGCAGAAGCCGGTCTTTCCATGTTCCCGGTCCGCCCCGCAGTTTCTCGGGCAGAGCCTGCACCCGGAATCAGTAAGCAAGGATCTCATATCCGTCTTCCGTCACCGCCACCGTGACCTCCCACTGTGCCGACGGAGCTCCGTCCTCCGTATAAACCGTCCAGTCATTCTCCTCGTCGATAAAAATTTCATCGGTTCCCAGATTGATCATCGGTTCAATGGTAAATACCATTCCCGGAACCAGCAGCATTCCCGTATCCCTCCGTGTCACATAGCTGACAAACGGATCTTCGTGGAATTCCAGACCAACGCCGTGGCCGCCGATCTCCCTGACCACCTGATAGCCTTTCCCAAGGGCAAATTCATGAATCGCCGCACCCACATTGCCCAGACGGTTGAACGGCCGCACTTCGGAAAGCCCCACCTGGATAGATTCCAGCGTGTCTGCCACCAGTTTTTTGTTTTCCTCCGGCACATTTCCGATACAGAACATCCGGGAGGAATCCGAAAAATATCCGTTATATATGGTAGAGACATCGACATTGATAATATCTCCATCCTGCAGAATCTCCTCTTCCGACGGAATCCCGTGACACACCACATCATTGATGGAGGTACACACACTTTTTGGAAATCCCTCATAATTGAGCGGCGCAGGGATACCTCCCAGCTCTCGGGTCTTGCTGTCCACCAGGCGGTTGATCTCTTCGGTGCTCATGCCTGCGCGAATATTCTCCGCCACATAATCCAGTACCGCAATATTCACCTTTCCGCTGGTCCGGATTCCTTCAATCTGTTCCTGGTTTTTAATAATCTTCCTCGGAGGGATCTTATATCCTCTCATTTTATAGTTTCTGATCTTTTCATCCAGCTCCAGATGACAATCCTGATACTTCTTTCCACTGCCGCACCAGCAGGGATCGTTTTTTCCTATTCTTTTCCGCATGATTTTTCTTCCTATCCATTCGTTTCACTGATTCAGTATCCATCCGATCTGTACATTTCCTGCCCAGACCGGTACCAAATATACTTTACCACATTCTTCAAAAGATGCAAGAAGTCCGTACAACATCAGCTTTCTTTTTTCCGCATGGCGAGGAAGAACGCAGGTCCTGCAGCCGCCGCCAGTACTTCTGTTACGGGGAACACACACCAGACGCCATGAAGTTTCCTGTTCCGAAAATCCGGGCAAAAAGAAAAGCATTGATTTTCGTATCTTCCATGGCCTAACGATACGAAATCAATGCTCTGATGCTCACCCGGCGGCAAGCAAAAACAATTTAGGCAATTATAATACAGAAATATTTATGCGTCAATTCTCCTGTTTCCTGAGTTTTCCAAAAATTTCTGCAAAAATCCCGGATGGTTTTTACAAAAATTCCTTCAGCTTGTCAATATTGTGTTCCTCAAACTTCTGAAGTTTCTCCATCAGGTTGCGGACCTCCTGTTCCGCATCCTCGCAGTCGTTCAGATTTTTGATTGCGTCAATGACCCCCATATTGCTTCCCTGGATCATCATCTCTGCAATATGGGTCGTGGATTTATCCGTCAGCAGCTGCATGTTGATCATCAGATACGTACTGATCTTGGAGAACGCACTGATCTCTTTTTCATCAAATCCGTTCTCCTCCAGCATCCGGCGTGCCGTATCCTGAAATTCTTCATACCCCTGAAACTGAGCCTTCAGATGCTCCTTCAGTTCTTTATCTTCTACAATCCCCATCAGCTGACGAATGGAATCCACGCCCATCTGCGCGTTCTGGTAAACAAAATTTAACAGTCTGGCATTGTCATTCATGTGTATCTACTCCTTTTTGTGCTTCTTATTCAGAAGTATTCCCACACGCTCTGACAATTATTCCCGGAATTCTTTTTCCTCCGGCCTTTCTCAGCCGATGATTCCCCGATCCATGCACGCTGCCAGCTCTTTCGCGAAATATGTAATGTAAAGCTGCGCGCCTGCCCGGTAAGCGCCCACTGCCATCTCGCACATGATCTTCTCCTCATCGATCCAGCCCTTGGCTGCCGCTGCCTTCACCATCGAATACTCTCCGCTGACACTGTAGGCAGCCACCGGGATATTCGTGCATTCTGCAACCCGCGTGATCATATCCTGATAAGCCAGCGATGGTTTGACAATAAGAAGATCTGCGCCTTCCTCCACATCCAGAAGCGCTTCCTTGACACCCTCCCGTTTGTTATGGAAATCCATCTGATAGCTCTTTCTGTCACCGAAGGACGGCGCGCTTCCCGCCGCATCCCGGAACGGTCCGTAGAACGAAGACGCATACTTCACCGCATAGGACATGATCGGCGTTCCCTTGTAGCCATTGGCATCCAGAAGAGAACGGATGGCTCTGGTATGTCCGTCCATCATATCCGACGGAGCCACCATATCCGCTCCCGCCTGGGCATGGGAAAGCGCAGTCTTTGCCAGCAGTTCCAGCGTTGCGTCGTTTTCCACCTCATGACCGCACAGCACGCCGCAGTGACCGTGGGAGGTATATTCGCACATACACACATCGGTAATATAATAAAGGTCCGGAAATTCTCTCTTCGCCAGGCGCAGAGCTTTCTGAATGATCCCGTCCTGGGCATAGGCGCCGGAACCTACTTCATCCTTGGTATCCGGGATTCCGAAAAGCAGAACACTGCCCACTCCGGCTTTCGTCAGTTCCTCCAGACAGTATGGAAGCTGGTCCAGAGTATAACGGTACTGTCCCGGCATGGACGGGATCTCCTCCCGGATGTTCTCTCCTTCCCGCACAAACAACGGATAAATCAGAGACGATTTATCCATACGTGTTTCCCGCACCATTTTTCTCAAAACTGCACTTCCGCGGAGACGCCGCGGTCTGATTGTCATATCCATCATGATCCTTCTTTCTCATAAAAAAATTCAGGAAGCAGCTTCCTTGGTTTCAATTTTGCTTCGCTTCCTGAATCATTATAATACTTTCTTTTCTTATATTCCAGTCTTTTCCTGACCCGGATTCCCATAGGCACTACGTTTTCATACAGTATGCACAGTAAATGCGCATACCTGACTGAATCAGTATTCTCCCGGCGCATCCAGCAATTTTTCCAGTTTTATGCGCAGATCCTTAACCTTGCCGTGATCCACCCCTCCGGCATTGATCCCGATGACCGTCTCGTCCTTCTGTACCACAGAAGGAAAATAAAAGTCACAGTCCTCTTTCCTGGAACAGTTATTTGCCAGCGCTCCTTCCGCCCTGGCTCTCTCACATAATCTGTGGTTTTCCTCCGGATCATCGGTACACGCAAGAAACAGAAAAAGATCTTCAAACGCTGCCTCCTGTGCCTTTCCGCGAAAAACAGTGATCCTGCCTTCCGCCGCCAGCTGCTCCAGTTCTTCACAGAGCACAGGCGCGGCGACCGTGATTTTCGGCTGAAAATTCAGCAGCGTACGAACCCTGCGGCAGGCGATGGTTCCGCCGCCCGCCACCAGGATCCGTCTGCCCTCCAGCCGGAAAAAAACCGGAAAATACGGTACGTTTCCCATTCAGCAGGTCGCTCCTCCCGTTTCATGGAGTTTCGCATCCAGAATCTCCTGCTTTCTCTCCAGCAGGTCATCGGAAAGAAGCTGTTTTTCCACATTTTCAAAGCCCAGACGTTCGATGGTCGCTGCGAAACGCTCGCCGGTCTTTCCCTGCTCGCGATACAGCAGCAGCGCTTTTTCGATCACATTGAGTGCCTCTTCCTTATCGGTAAAGATCTTGGAAAGCGTCTTTCCCTTCGCTACCTGTTTGCCCCAGCGTCCGCCGATATAGATCCGGTATCCGGTCTGTCCGTCCTCGATCGCGTCAAAATGACATTTTCCGATGCAGCGTCCGCAGTTATTGCAGATGCTCTTGTCGATCTCCAGAACACCGTCCACAACTTTTGCCGCCTTCATGGGACAGGCTGCCTCAATGGAACATTTCTTACATCCGTTGCAGCTGTCCTCGTCAAAATTCGGGATTCTCTGTCCGATGATGCCCAGATCGTTCAGATCCGGTTTTACGCAGTTATTGGGACATCCGCCCACCGCGATTTTGAATTTGTGCGGAAGTTTTACCTCCCGGTAACCTTCATAGAATCGATGGTGGATTTCCTCGGACAAAGCAAAGGTATCGATCAGTCCATACTGGCAGGTCGTTCCCTTACAGGAAACTACCGGACGCACCTTGGAACCGGTTCCTCCGCAGCTCATGCCTGCCGCCTCGATCGCCGCCTTGAACTCGTCGATCTTTTCATAAGGAATGCCCTGTACCTCCACGGTCAGACGGGTGGTAAAGGTCACAATTCCATTTCCATATTTCTCTGCCGCTTCTGTGATCGCACGCATCTGAGCGGTAGTAATTTTTCCATTGACGGTAATGATCCGGGCAGAAAAATTATCGGTTCCCTTGTTGCTCAGAAATCCCATTCCTTTTACTCGTTTTTCATCTGCTGCGCTTACTGTTAATGTTGCCATACATTTTCTCCTTTTCTTTTCTTTCCCCTGCTGCCTCAAAAAACATTCTGATTCCTATTCCGACAGTTCCACATCGTTGACGCTCAGTCCGCCCTCCAGCACCTTCGTGTTGGTGTAGCCGTAATATTTCAGACGGTTCTGGGTCAGGTATGCCCGTTTTCCTTTGGCACAGACAAGCAAAATCTTTTCATCCTTTGCGATTCCCGGAACCTCTCCCCGGATCTCAGCCACATCCAGATACTGTGCGCCCTCAATGCTCGGCGTCATTCCGCAGTCGATGATACGCCAGCCTTCCGCCTTTCCGTCCAGATACTCTTTCGGACTCATGGTTTCCAGTTCTCCGGCCATCTTATTCTCAAGAATGTTT
>CABUPZ010000062.1 GCA_902493585.1 uncultured Fusicatenibacter sp.
GCTGATCCTGGGAACTTATGATTTTGGCACACTTCCTACATGGTGCTATGCCATCTTTCAGACGGTGTTCTGTGCAACAGCAGCGACGATTGTCTCCGGCTCTATGGCAGAGCGGACAAATTTCAAAGCGTACTGTATCTACAGTGCGGCGATCAGCCTGATTGTGTATCCGATTTCCGGACATTGGATCTGGGGCGGCGGATGGCTTTCCACCCTTGGCTTTCATGATTTTGCAGGTTCCACATGCGTCCATATGGTTGGAGGATTGATCGCATGTCTTGGCGCGGCAATGCTTGGACCACGTATTGGAAAATACGATAAAAATGGGAAAGCAAGAGCGATTCCCGGACATAATATCATGGCGATGGCGCTCGGTGTGTTTATCCTCTGGTTCTGCTGGTTTGGATTTAACGGCGGATCCACGGTTGCGATGACGACAGATGCGGATATGGAACTGGCGTCTTTGGTAATGTTCAATACAAACCTTGCAGCGGCGGTTGCCACAGTCGTGGGGATGATTTTTACATGGATCCGTTATGGAAAACCGGATGTGTCGATTACGTTTAATGCAGCTCTTGCAGGGTTGGTAGCCATTACGGCTCCCTGTGACTGTGTGACTCCGGTTGGAGCATTCTTCATCGGCCTGATCGCCGGCGTTCTGGTGGTTTTGGCTGTGGAGTTCTTTGACGATGTAGCAAAGATTGATGATCCGGTAGGTGCGGTTTCTGTCCATATGGTAAACGGAATCTGGGGAACTTTGGCAGTTGGCCTGTTCAGCAATGGCGGAGACGGCGTAGGCACCGGCCTGTTTTACGGCGGAGGACTCAGGCAGCTGGGAATTCAGGCATTGGGCGCAGTCAGTGTGGCAGCCTATGTGTTAGTGGTGATGTTTATCGTCTTTAAAGTGATTGATAAGACGGTCGGACTGCGTGTGCCGGAGCAGATTGAACTGGATGGTCTTGATATCCACGAACACGGCCTTGCATCTGCATACTCAGGATTTGCGATTAATGATATGGCCGGCATGGATATGGATGTCAATGAAAACACGGATCTGGGTGAGGATGATTATGAAAAGGCATCCAAAGGACAGGTGGATGCAGCAGTCAAAGTGGTCCGTCAGCAGACGAGTGTGGATGGTGTATATGATACAGGAATGCATAAGGTCAGCATTATCTGCCGGCTTTCGAAGTTTGATACATTGAAGACAGCATTGAACAACCTGGGAGTAACCGGAATTACAATGACACAGGTCATGGGATGCGGAATACAGAAAGGAGCCGGAGAAAAATACAGAGGTGTGGAACTCGATGCCAACCTTCTTCCAAAAGTGAAAGTGGAGGTTGTAGTCGGAAAAATTTCGGTTGATTCTGTGATCGAAGCGGCGAAAAAAGCATTATATACCGGACATATCGGGGATGGAAAGATTTTTGTTTATAATGTAACGAGAGTCGTTAAAGTACGGACCGGGGAAGAAAACTTTGAGGCTCTTCAGGATGTAGAATAGAAAAAGCGTCTCCCTGCTGATCTATATCATTCAGCAGGGAGACAAACGGTAAACGTTGTCACTTTGTTTTCGCTTCTGACAGACACTTCTCCGTGATGCAGTTCCACCACCTTTTTTACAACGGCGAGACCGATCCCGTTTCCCTCGGAGGAGTGGGATTCGTCCGCCTGGTAAAATTTATGAAAGATCCTGTCGATACAGCAAGATATTCTTCCGTCTGTTCTTTTGTAAGATTACCACACCGGAGCAGTTTCGCAAACCCAGCGATGGAGACGATGGGGGTTTTGAATTCATGGGAAAAATTGTTGATAAAATCACTGCGGAGCATTTCCGTATGTCCCGGTTCTTCTGCCGCTGTATTGAAACTGTTTTCAATTTCCTTAAATAAGGCAAGTTTCGAGATCGGTTTTCCGAATTCGATCCTTGTCTTAAAATCCCCTTCAGCCAGCTGGTTCAGCCGGTGGATCAGCCGGCTCACAGGCTTTAAAGAGAATTTTCCTGTCAAAAATGTGATCAGAAATCCGAGAATGGTACTGATCAGAGGAATCAAAAGAAAAAGTGTGCCTGAGTTGGGATGGCTGTTCACTGTTTTGACGATGCCAAGCCGGATCAGGAAATACACGATCAGGACAGAAAGAACAGCTGCCACAGCAATAATGATAAAGACAAACAGGGAAGCAAGCAGTGTCAGGGCCAATCGTTGTCTGCGTTCTTCTTTCTTCATACTTTTTTCACCACCTTATATCCAAGTCCCCGGGCAGGTGGATGAAGGAAATCATTATCTGATGAGTAAGGAAGAGCTGGAAAACAAGATTGCGACGTTTACCGGAGGCCGTGCGGCAGAGAAAATCGTCTTTGGTTCAGTGACAACAGGAGCATCCAATGATATCGAGCAGGCGACGAAGCTGGCAAGAGCAATGATCACCCGGTACGGTATGAGCAAAGAATTTTCTTTGAACTGCTCGGCGGAGACACAGAAGCTGATCGATGAAAAAGTTGTGGAGCTTGTACGGAAACAGCATGAGAAAGCGGCGCAGATTCCGAATTCATAACCGAAAAAGGAAAGCTTCGACGGCTCGCATAACTCGTTGACAGAAATTTTCTGAAAAGATTAATTCCGGCGGAGAAAATCCGTTGGATTATGAAGCTTTCGCCAGGAACCCGATGGACTACATGGTCGTAGCCACAGAGGTGGAGACAGGGAAAGTCAAATATTTTGACGGTGCGCTGGGAGATACGATTCCGGTGGAAAAGGCATTGGAGGCAGGCTGTGAAAAAGTCGTACTTGTTTTGACCAGGCCTGAAAATACCGTCAGAACATCAGATCAGGATGAAAAACTTGCCGCACAGATCCAAAAGAAATATCCCTTTGCGGCACAGAAACTGCGGGAACGTGCGGAAAGATACAATGAGGGAATCCGCAGGGCAATGGAATATGCAAAACAGGGCAAGGTACTGATCGTAGCGCCCGATAACATTGAAGGGATGTCGACGCTGAAGAGAGATGTGCAGGCAATGAATAACCTGTATCAAAAGGGAAGGAAGGATGCGGAAAAAATCAAGGAATTTCTTTCGGCAAAATAAAGTGTGCAGATTGAAAGGAAGGAAAAAAGCTGCTTTCAATCTTTAAAAGATTGCAGATCGGGATCTGTGATCCGTCTGTTGTCTGTATCATCTGTGTCATGGAATTGATTTTTCTGATCCTGCAGGTTTTGGTTACATACTGTCCCCCTTCCTTATAATCATCCGGCTGAAAGTAAGTAATGGATACGGAAGGGGGATTCTGCACATGTTCCGCCAGAAGATGAAGTTTCTGATCCAGCTCTTCTTTTATCGTTTCATCTAGTTCAATTTTTTGCTCCGTTTTCCGTGCTGTTTCGGTGAGAACATCTTCGTAACCGGTCAGCGCGGCAAAAGGAGAAAACTGCGCCGCCCGTTCAGCCATGGACATATGGGGATGTGTGGCGGAAACATGGTGCGGCAGGTGGATGATATCGTCGTAAGATTTGTTCATGCTTTATGTCCTCCAATCTGTTGATTGCGGTCGATCGCGGTTGCCCCATCCTGCAGGTTCATTCCCTTCAAAATAGAGTTTTTTCCATATTTTTTCTTGATTTCCAGCATGGCTTCCTGCATTTTCCGCTCTTTTTCCAGTTTCTCCTTCTCCTGAGCCTTCTGCTGTTCCAGCAGGCCATAGTCGGTAAAAAGATTCAGCTGTTCGTAAGTCTCTTTCTGCTCCGTCGGAGTTTCTTCTGTGACATGGCTGGCAGTCAGAGTGATCCGCCGTATCAGAAGATCTGGGTTTACGATTCTGGCGTATAAGTCCGTGACCGCTGTTATGATCTGGCTGGAAGAAGACGTCTGCCGGGGGAGATTTACGGTTCCGTGGGCATGCCGGGGAATCTGGCGGCCATAATGGTCGGTGGTGATCTCACCGTGATATCCTTTTCGGAGCTTTGGATCCTTCAGATTTTCAATATCATATCCGACGGTCAGAACAAGCTGACGGGTCACCAGGCGTTTGTCCACCAGATCCAGGGAAAGAGCATCTGCCATCTCCTGAACGACAAGTTTTGCTTTCTCATAAGAATAAGGACATTGCAGTACCTGGCCGGCGCCGATGCTTTTGGCTTCCGGTTTATATGCCTTAATGTCCGCGATGGTGCAGGTTTCCCAGCCCCATGCATGGTCGATCAGAAGTTCGGCGTTGACACCGAAAAGGCGGTAAAGCAGATCCTCGTTGTAATATTCATTCGGTTTTCCAAGGGAGCATCTGGCAATATCTCCCATCGTAAAAAGCCCGTGTTCTTCCAGTTTTTTTGCATAACCCTTGCCGACGCGCCAGAAATCGGTCAGCGGCCGGTGGTTCCAAAGAGAACGCCGGAAGGAAAATTCATCCAGACGGGCGATGCGGACGCCGTTTTCATCCGGCGGAATATGTTTTGCCTCAATATCCAGCGCCGCTTTGCAGAGAAAAAGATTGGTAGCGATACCGGCGGCAGCCGGAATTCCGGTGGTGCTCAGCACGTCCAGAATGATCTTCTTTGCAAGACCTTCAGCAGACAATCCGTAAGTTTTCAGATACTTGGAAACATCCATAAAAACTTCATCGATGGAATACACGTGGATGTCTTCCGGAGCGATATAGTTCAGATAAATATCATAGATTTTTGCGCTGCATTTCATATAATGCGCCATCTGGGGCGGAGCAGTAAGAAAGTCAATGGCAAATTCCGGATGAGCCGTCAGTTCAGCGACATTGCAGGATTTTCCGGAAAACCTGTGAGAAGGGAGGCGGAGCTTCCGCTTTTCGTTGGCCTCCTTCACTTTCTGGATCACCTCAAACAACCTTGCCCGTCCGGGAATCCCGTAGGACTTCAGGGAAGGGGAAACGGCGAGACATATGGTTTTCTCCGTGCGGCTGCGGTCGGCAACCACAAGATTGGTGGTCATCGGATCGAGACCACGCTCCATACACTCGACAGACGCATAAAAAGATTTCAGATCTATGGCAATGTAAGTTTTTTCTTTCATAAGCAAAACTCCTGTATCATACTATACCACTTCTATTCTAACTTATACGCGGAAGAAATGCAAAAAAATATAAACATGACCTGCTGTTGAAAGAAGATTCCTGACATTGCCAGAAATACAAAAATATGGTACGATTCAGATAACAAAACGCAAAGGAAAAGGAACGGAAATGGAAGCGAAAGATATCAAGAAAAAGGGAATGAACGGAGTAAAAATGGTCATCTTCGGCAGGACGCTGATCGTCCTGTGCGCGTTTCTGATACAGTTTTTGTTTGTATATCTTCTTTACCGCACGCTGGAAGAACACAGCTTGGAAGTGTATGGGCTGTTTCGGATCCTGATGGTCGTTGTGCTCCTTCATCTGCTCAGCAGCAGCGGAAACCCGGAGTTCCGTCTGGTATGGATGCTGCCGATGGTTATTTTTCCGGTATTCGGCGCAGTCTTTTATCTGTACATCACGATCGATCCCGGCGCGGGGAAAATATATGAACGGCTTCAGAAGCTGTCTGTTTTTACCAGGAAGTACCTGGAAGAAGATGAGACGGCGAAAGAAACGCTGGAGCGGGAAGACGTTCAGGTCGGGAGACTTGCGGAATATATGAGAAAGAACGCAAACTGCGCAGTCTACCACAAAACCCGCGCGGACTATTATCCTCTGGGTGAGGACCAGTTTGAGGCGTTGATGGAGGATCTGAGGAGTGCGCAGAAGTTTATTTTCATGGAATACTTCATTATCAAAGAAGGATATCTGTGGCATGAAGTTCTGGAAGTGCTGAAGGAGAAGGTACAGCAGGGCGTGGAAGTGCGTGTCATGTATGACGGTATGTGCGCCTTGTCGCTTCTTCCGGAGTTTTATCCGAAAGTTCTGGAAAAATATGGAATCCGCTGTAAAATGTATGCGCCGATCCATCCTGTGTTCTCCAGCCATTACAACAATCGGGATCATCGGAAAATCCTGATTGTCGACGGGAGGGTCGCCCATACGGGAGGCACGAATCTGGCAGACGAATATATCAACCGGGAAGTCCGGTTCGGTCACTGGAAGGATACGGCGATCCGTCTGGAAGGCGACGCCGTGGAACGGTTTACGTTCATGTTTCTGGAAATGTGGAACATTACCGAGACGAAAGAGGAAGCGTATCTGAAGTATAAGACGCGGCCGGAATATTATCAGAAGCCGGATGGCTTTTTTATTCCTTATGAGGTCTGTCCGTACCGGAAAGCAAGAACAGGACGTCGGGTCTACCTGGATATCCTGAATACCGCCCGAAACTATGTGCATATTATGACGCCGTACCTGATCCTGGATCACGAGATGATCGGAGCACTGACGTACGCGGCGGGACGGGGTGTCGAGGTGGTGATCCTGATGCCGCATATTCCAGATAAGAAATATGCGTTTATCGTTGCGAGAACTTACTATGAAGAATTGATGGAGGCGGGTGTAAAGATTTACGAGTATACACCGGGGTTTGTACACGCGAAAGTCTTTGTCTCAGACGATGAGAAGGCAGTGGTCGGTACGATCAATCTGGACTACCGGAGTCTGTATCACCATTTCGAATGCGGCGTTTTCCTGTACCGCAATTCAAAGATCGAGCAAATTGAACAGGATTTTGCGAATACGCTGGAAAAAAGCCGCCAGGTAACAGCGGAAGACTGTCAGAAGCTTCCTATGTGGGAGAAAGTTGGCGGGAAGGCGCTGAGAATTCTTGCGCCGCTGATGTGATCGGATTTCAACGAATTTGAAAAACCGTGGAACAGAGGTTCCGCGGTTTTTTTATGAGCATTGTTGCATGTGCGAAAAAGAAATTGACATTATCGATATTCGATGTTATGCTGAAATCGATAGAATATCGATATTCGATAAAAAGGAATGAGGAACATGGCAAGGGCAAAGTTTCAGACGCTGACGGAACAGATGTTTTATATTCTTCTTTGTCTTCGGGAAGAGTGCTGCGGGATGGACATCATGGCGAAGGTCAGTGAGATCACAGAGGAGCGTGTAAAGGTGGGACCGGGAACGCTGTACCATCTGCTCGAACAGTTTTCGGATGCCGGGATGATCGAAGAGACGAAGGTGGACGGAAGAAAGAGGAGCTATCTTCTCACGGAGAGCGGAAAGGAGCTTCTGCAGGCAGAATATGAGCGGATCTGCAGGCAGGCGGCGGATTACCGGAGGTATATGGAGGGGAAGGAAATCTATGAAGAACGGTAAGCTTGAGTTGGCAATGTATTATTTTTTTGATCGTACATGGCTGGAGAGACATTTTGAACGTATGGCGCGGAAAGGCTGGGCGCTCGACCGGATGGGAATTTTTTGGCATTATCATCGGATTGAGCCCAGGACACTTCACTATGCCATCAGCTATTTTACAGGAGGGGGCTATTATGAACCGCCGTCGGAAGGGGAGATTACATTTGAGGAATACTGTGCGGAAGCAGGATGGGAGCTTCCTGTTTCTGATTATTTACAGTCGCTCCATACACAGAGCAGCCTTTTTCTGTCACAGCTGACGGCAGAGCAGATTCCGGAAGAGTCGTGGCAGGAGGAAGAAGGAGAGCCGTTTTATCTGCAGTATGTGCTGACGAAAGTGCAGGCGGGCTTCCTGTATGATCTGACCAGAGATTCCATGATGAAAGCTTACAGCGGCGAGCAGGGTTGGCAGGAATCACAGGAATGGAATCTTTCGGATGGAACGGTGGAGCAGGTCTACGAAACTTCTGTACAGGAAGCGTCGTTTCCATTGAACCGATACATCGTTTGTATGGGAGACAGGGTTCTGAAAATTGACCTGAGCTTTGTACCGGACAGCCGTCAGCAGGAGACCATTGTAAATATTCTGGAAGCAGTCTGAATGGTTAAAGGGCTGCGTTTGCTCAAAAGGCTGGTGGTGTGGCGTCCCCTTTCAAGCCTGTTCGGTACTCCCGCGGCGTACATGCATAGGTTTTGCTGAAAAGCTCGGAAAAATAGCTCATATGGTGAAAGCCGCAGGCGAGGGCGATTTCTGTGATGCTGTCGGAGGAACGGCGCAGGAGATCGCCGCTGATCTGCAGGCGGTAAGCGTTGAGAAAGGCGATGGGTGTCTGCTGCATATACCGGCGGAAGATCGCGCAGCATTTGCTGCGGCACACATTTCCTGCTGCGGCAATGTCGTCCAGTGTGAGCTTCTCCGGGTAATGACGGTAAATATAGGAAACCATTTTTCTCTGGGCGGAGAGATCGCCGGCTTCTTCAGTGGAAGCGGAGGGATGCTTTGGAGCCAGAAGAGGAAGCGTGTCTGCAAACAGACAGATCAGCAGCCCGATCACTTTCAGTTCCCAGCCGGGCGTCTGTGCGCTGTGAAGTGCCGCGGCAGTTTTCAGGACATTTGCACTTTCGTTTCCGTCCGCTGTGTCGGAGGAAACAAGGAGATAGTCTGCCGGACAGTCTTCCAGGAGGGGCTGCAGATATTTCTGGGACAGGCTCCTGTTTTGGGTGACCAGATCCGGGTGGAGAAGGGCGCAGATAAACTGGCAGTCGTCTTCCCGCCGGACGGAATAACCGTAGTGCATCTGGCGGGGTGTCACCATCAGGCTGTCGCCCGCGCGGAGCGTGATGCGCTGTCCGTTGATGTAATAATTCATGGTTCCCTCGAGAATGTGGATCCACTCCAGGTCATCGTGCCAGTGGCAGAGCGCCCGTCCGTCCGGATAGCTGGACAGCCGGGCGGTTTTTATATAGAGGGGAACACCTGGACAGTCGTAGTGTACGACTTCCGAATCTCCTTTCATAACCGTTGTCTGTATCATGTCTGAAACCTCATAAAAATATGATTTTGATAGTAAACAGAGAAAATATTGATAGAATCTTCACGTTACAGATAATATTATTACATTGTGTATGGAAAGTCAACGCATAGGCAGCAGATGCCTGGGGGTAAATAACAGTTCTGCCGGCGGAACGGTTATCCGTGTGGGGAGCGAAGAAACAAGGGGAGCGGATGTGATGAGGGAAACAAAAGAAGAGAAAAAGGAATTTTACAGAAAGCTGTTCGCATTGGTTCTGCCGCTGGCGCTGCAGAATCTTATGACGGCGCTGGTGAGCGCCTCCGACGCACTGATGCTGGGGATGCTGGATCAAACTTCTCTTTCCTCCGTGTCCCTTGCGACGCAGGTACAGTTTGTGTTGAACCTGTTTTACGCGGCGCTGACCATTGGAACCACCGTTCTTGCCGCTCAGTATTGGGGAAAAGGCGACCGGGAAGCGGTGGAACGGGTGCTTGCCATTGCGCTGAAAGGCTCCATGGTGATCTCCCTGGTGTTTTTCCTGGCTGCCTTTTTCTGTCCGCAGCTGCTGATGCGGATTTTCACCAATGATCCGGAACTGATTCGGCTGGGACTTCCCTATCTGAGGATTGTCAGCTGGTCTTATCTGTTCATGGGGATTTCGCAGATTTATCTCTGTATTATGAAGAACAGTGGGAGAACTATGAGGAGTACAGTGTACGGTTCCTCAGCTATGATACTGAATCTTTTGCTGAATACTTTACTGATTTTCGGATTTCTGGGATTTCCGCGGATGGAGATTGCCGGAGCCGCTCTGGCGACGACGATCGCCCGGGCGGTGGAGCTGGGACTGGTGTTGGTGGAAAATCTGAGAAAGGATCAGATACGCATCCGGATGAGGTATCTTAGGGAGGGAAGTCAGGTACTGCGGAGAGACTTTGTGAAATATACGTCGCCGGTGATGGCAAATGAGCTCGTCTGGGGCTGCGGCTTTACGATGTTTTCGGTGATCATGGGGCATCTGGGCAGCGACGCGGTGGCGGCGAACTCCATTGCCAACATTGTGAAAAATATTATTTCCTGCATGTGTCTGGGAATCGGAGCAGGAAGCGGCATTCTTGTAGGAAATGAGCTGGGACGGGGTGCCCTGGAGCGGGCGCGGGAGTACGGCGGCCGTCTCTGCAGGATTTCCGTGGCGGCGGGAGCTGTTTCCGGAGTGGTGCTGCTTGCCTGCAGCCCGCTGGTGCAGCTTCTGGCGGCGAGTCTTTCGGAACAGGCGCACGAGTATCTTCGGGTGATGTTGCTGATCTGCGCGTATTATCTGATCGGAAAGGCGGTGAATTCCACGGTGGTTGCCGGTATTTTCTGCGCCGGCGGGGATACGAAATTCGGACTGCTCTGCGATGCGGTGACTATGTGGGTGATCATCGTGCCGATTGGAATGTTGGCGGCGTTTGTATGGAAGCTGCCCGTGCTGGCGGTTTATTTTCTGCTGAATCTGGATGAGTTTGTAAAACTGCCGGCGGTATACCGGCACTATAAAAACTGCCGGTGGGTCAGAAACCTGACCAAAGAATCGCAGGGACAATAAAAAGCTTAAACAGGAAATGGCAAAATAAAGGGCTGACATAAAAATAAAACACAAACATGAGGAGGAAAGCATATGAACAATCTTGAAAGAAGAGACGCCCAGATGGCGTACATCTCAGACGAAGCGGTGATGGAGGAACAGAAAGTATGCAGGAGGATCCTGCAGGAGCTGAATACGGTGGACCGCTCGGATTTCGAAAAGATTGGTCAGCTGGTGAAGCAGCTGTTTGGAAAATCCGAGGGCGCGTTTCTGAACCCGCCGTTTTACTGCGACTATGGTTCTCACATCGAAGTTGGAAAAAACTTTTTTGCAAATTATAACTGTACCATCATCGACGTAGCAAAAGTAAAGATCGGTGACAACTGCCAGATGGCTCCCAACGTGTCGATCTACACGGCAGGACATCCGGTGCATCCGGTTTCCAGAAACTCCGCCTATGAGTATGGAATCGAGGTGACCATCGGCGATAACGTATGGATCGGCGGGAATACCGTGATCCTCCCGGGGGTACATATCGGCAGCAATACCGTGATCGGCGCCGGAAGCGTTGTGACCAAAGACATTCCCGACTGGGTCATTGCAGTAGGAAATCCTTGCAGAGTGGTCCGTGAGATTACGGAGGCGGACAAACAGTATTATTATAAAGACAGGAAGTTTGATCCGGAAGCATGGGAGGTAATCTCAAAATTATAAGGGAAAACGAAAAATTATCCTAGAATCCCTTAAAGAAATAATTTGCATAACCCTTTTCAGAGGCTTATAATATAATGAGTTGAAGTATGTCAGAAAAGGGGAAATGGTATGGAAAAAACACAAAAAGAACGTTTATTTGAAGACTATCCAATTCCGAAAGCGGTCGCCTCTCTGGCGATTCCGACGGTGCTCAGCTCGCTGGTCATGGTGTTGTACAACCTGGCTGACACTTATTTCGTTGGAATGCTGAACAATCCGGTGGAAAATGCCGGAGTTGCCTTGGCTGCGCCAGTGCTTCTGGCGTTTAATGCGGTGAACAATCTGTTCGGCGTCGGAAGCTCCAGCCTTATGAGCCGGTCGCTGGGATGTAAGGATTATGAGACAGTGCGCCGCAGTTCCGCTTTTGGATTTTACGGCGCACTGTTTTTTGGTATTATCTTTTCGATGTTGTGTACAGCCTTTAAAAATCCGCTGCTTGCGTTGCTCGGTGCGGACGGCACAACGTTTGGGGCTACGAACGATTATATGTTCTGGACGGTTACGCTGGGGGCGGCACCTGCGATTCTGAACGTTGTTCTTGCCTATATGGTGCGGTCGGAAGGCGCTTCGATGCATGCCAGCATCGGTACGATGAGCGGGTGCTTCCTGAACATACTTCTGGATCCGATTTTTGTACTCCCGTGGGGATTGGATATGGGAGCGGCGGGAGCCGGATGCGCGACGTTTATCTCAAACTGTGTGGCATGCTGTTATTTCTTTGTCCTGCTTGCGGTGCGGAGAAAAAGTACCTATATCAGCATTTCTCCCCGGAAGTTTACACTGGAGAAACGGATTGCCATGTCGGTGTTTGCCGTTGGTATCCCGGCAGCGATCCAGAACCTGCTGAATGTGACCGGAATGACGATCCTGAACAACTTTACTGCAGCCTACGGAGCGGGCGCGATCGCGGCAATGGGAATCACCCAGAAGGTAAACTCAGTGCCGACCCAGGTTGCGATGGGACTTTCCCAGGGAATCATGCCCCTGGTCAGCTACAACTATGCGAGCGGCAACAGCAAGCGTATGAAAAAGGCGATTCAGTTTTCGATGAAGATTTCCCTGAGTTTTCTGGTGGTTGTGGCAGTATTGTTCTTTGCTTTTCCGGGAGTGGTTACACGGCTGTTCATTGCGGATGCGGAAGTTATCGCCTACGGAGAGAAGTTCCTGCGGGGATTCTCACTGGCAATGCCGTTCCTGGTAGTGGACTTTATGGCAGTCGGTATTTTCCAGGCTGTGGGAATGGGAAAACATGCCCTTGCCTTTGCGCTGCTGCGTAAGCTTGCACTGGAAATTCCGGCGCTGTTTATCCTGAATTATCTGTTCCCGCTGTACGGGCTTGCTTATGCACAGTTTGTTGCAGAATTCATTCTCGCGATTGCGGCAGTCATCCAGTTGAAGAAACTGTTTGAACGTCTGAAAAAGAGAGACAGTGCGGCAAAAGCGGAAGCTGCCGCTGAATAATGGAAAACTGGCAGTTCACAGAGTAAAAGATGGAAGATAGGAACGAAGCGGAATGGAGCAGGTAAGAGAACTGAAAAAAGATTCGGTTACGGTAAGGATCCGGGACGACGGCTCCGGTCAGGAAAAACCGGTACTCTGGCTTCCTGTTTCTGCGGAACAGGAAAAAGCGCTGGCGGATACCGTGCGGCAGGTAAATGGCCGGTGTGCGCTGATTACTGTCACAGGGTTTGACTGGAACCGGGATCTCTCTCCGTGGCCTGCGCCGAAAGTGTTTGCACGGGGCGAGGAGTTTCAGGGACGGGCAAAAGAGTTTCTGGAATTTCTCATCCGGGAACTGCTTCCGGAAGCGGAGGGGTCTCTTGGATTTCCGGTCACGGACCGGGGCCTGCTTGGATACTCCCTGGCCGGTTTGTTTGCAGTTTACGCGATATATCAGACTCCACTGTTTCAGCGCGTGGGAAGCGTTTCCGGTTCCCTGTGGTTTGACGGATGGGTGAGATACGCAAAGACTCATTCCGTACAGGGACGTCCCTGCATGTATCTGTCGCTCGGAAGGCAGGAACGCAGCGCCGGAAATCTGCGGATGGCGGCTGTACAGGACTGCACGGAGGAACTGGCAGGCTGGTGGAACGAACGCTTCCCTGTGATTTATGAACGAAATCCCGGCGGTCATTTTACAGAGCCGGAAAAGAGAATGAGGCGGGCGGTTGAGTGCCTTCTCGAAATGACACCGTAGAAAGTGGTTCTCACAGCCGTATTGCTGTGATGCGTTTATGAAAAGCCCGGGGCTTTGCGAAAAAAGCGAAGCCCCGGGCTTTTTGTGTATGAAATTTGGAAAAAAAGAATACAATAAAAATATAGAAAGGAATTTTAACGCCGCTGTGGCGGTTCGTTTGCTGAACCGTCGCAGCGGCAGTCTCAGAAGTAAGGAGTGACCAATGGAAGACAGATACTGCGGCAGCGGTGAGAAGGGAGAAAGCTCTGCAGGATGGAAGGCCGAGAAAACCGCCGCGTGGGAATCACAGGATTATTTTCAGCGGGTGGAGGACCGGGAACAGGAGAAATATC
The DNA here is from genome assembly GCA_902493585.1 of uncultured Fusicatenibacter sp. Lineage (GTDB taxonomy): Bacteria > Bacillota > Clostridia > Lachnospirales > Lachnospiraceae > Fusicatenibacter. The sequence goes on from CABUPZ010000062.1 coordinate 13,662, forward strand.
TTGCCGAATGGTGCAGAAAGCATGAGAAAAAGAGCGGACACAAAAGAAGAATTAACGTAGATTTTCCAGGGGAGACATACAGAAATTAACGTAGTTCTGCTAAAATGTGTAGAGCGTGTTTGAAAATTGCTTTCTGCGAGATGTACGTCACAGTTTGTGGGAAATTTGTTCCGAA
>CABUPZ010000063.1 GCA_902493585.1 uncultured Fusicatenibacter sp.
GGCGTCTTCCAACCCCGCGAGGACAAGGTGATCCAGAACCTCTTCCGGCTGGACAACCGGGGAGAGACCGTTGAAAATTTCCCGGAACTTCTGGTTGCCTATAACAGCACGGAGGAGGACGTCATGCTGGAACTTCCGCCAGGGGAATGGCGCTGGCTGGTGAACGGTGCGGACAGTCACTGCTGGGAACAGCCGGAGTCTGTCGGCGGAACATCGGTCTGTGTGAAGGGCATTTCTGCGATTGTTCTGGGATGCGTCTGAGAGATAGCACTCCAGGAAAGTGATTTTCGAACATGATTTACCATCTGTGTGACAGTCCGCGCAGGACGTTTGCGGAAGGTCAGTTTCAAACATTTTCTGAGAAAAGAGAGAGGATCTTATGAAATTTATATACGGAAAAAATGATTTTAAAACTCTGGAACGGGGAGAGGAAAACTGCTGGCTGCTGACCAACGGGCTGGGAGGATTTTCCTCCTGTACCGGCGTGAACTCTGTCACAAGAAATGATCATGCATTGCTGATGGCGAGCCTGAAAGCACCCAATGTCCGCTGGAACCTGGTGCATCGGATTTCAGAAAAGCTGGTGGTGGAAGAGGAAAAGCTGAAGACAGGCACAGCGTCAGACCAAGGCGCAGAAACCGGAAAAGAAGCGGAGACGAAGTCAGAGAAAACGAGTGTCTGGCTTTCCACACAGAGTTTCGATGGGAAGGAGCCGGAAGACGGATACCAGAATCTGAACCGGTTTTCTTTTGAGGACTATCCAGAATGGCAGTTTCAGGCGGCGGGAACCGAGGTGATCAAAAGCGTGGTGATGCAGCCGGGAGAAAATACAGTGGCGGTGCGCTATGAGATCCACAATCGCAGCCGCCGCAGCTGCTGTCTGGAGATCACACCCCGCTATCAGTTCGTTCCAAAAGGACAGGATCTGGAAAAGGGACAGAAGTTTTCGGTGAAGCCCGTCACGGAAGATGAAACGATGGGAACCGTAAGTTCTGAACATGTGGAACTCTATTACCGGGTCAACGCGGAGGAAAAAGAACTTCTGCCGATTTATGAAACCTGCAGTTATCCATACGACAGCTGCGATGGGCGGAGAGGAAGCGGACACACGGTTGCTCTCCACTGTTTTATAGCTCGGGTTCCGGCTGGTTCCAGCCGGACGGTGGAACTGGTCTATTCCCTGCGCGCGGATCTGCCAGAATATAAACAGATCCGGAAGGAGCTGTGTGCTGAGCGGCGGATGCTGGAGGAGACGGCGGGCTTCTCGGATCCGGTGGCAGGTATGCTGGCGAAGAGCGCCGGGCAGTTTATTTCTTACCGGGAGTCCACAGGGGCGGACACGATCCTGGCCGGCTTTCCGTTTTTTGAGGATTGGGGACGGGATACGATGATCGCCATGGCAGGGTGCTGCATTTCCGTTCGTCGGTATGAGCCGGCGAAGAGTATCCTGCGTACCTTTGCCGCTTATGAGAAGGACGGATTGATGCCCAATCTTTTCCCGGAGGGCGGAAAGGAACCGATGTACAATACGGTGGACGCGGCGCTGCTGTTCCTCAACAGTGTGTGGCTTTATGTTCAGAAGAGCGGCGATGAGGAATTTGTCCGGGAAATGTGGCCGGTGATGGAACGGATCGTGGAACATTACCGGAAAGGAACAGGATTCGGAATCCATATGGATACCGATGGTCTGATCATGGCTGGTAAGGGGCTGGATCAGGTCACATGGATGGACGTCCGCGTGGGAGAGATCCTGCCGACGCCGCGCCACGGCAAGCCGGTGGAGATCAACGCTTACTGGTACAATGCGCTGAAGATCATGGAACAGTTTTCTGAGAAGATGGCGGGAGAACAGACGGGGAAAGCGACAGACTACGCAGCGCTGGCGGAACTGGTGAAAAAGAGTTTTTCGGAACAGTTCTGGCTGGAAGAGGAAGGCTATCTGAAGGATGTGGTTTCGGGAACAAAGAGCGACCGGCAGATCCGCTGCAATCAGATCTGGGCGGTTTCGATGCCCTTTACGATGCTGTCACGGGAGCAGGAGCGAAAAGTCGTACAGACGGTGTGGGAGAAGTTGTATACGCCTTACGGACTGAGAACGCTGGCGCCCGAGGACGAAGAGTTTCATCCCTATTACGGAGGTGAGCAGCTGGAACGGGATCTTGCCTACCATCAGGGCACGGTCTGGGTCTTCCCGCTGGGCGGATATTACCTGGCGTACCTGAAAGTGCATGACAGTTCGGCGGAGGCGAAAGAAACCGTGCGCCGCCAGCTGGAAGTGATGGAGAGCGCACTGAGAGAAGGGTGTGTCGGACAGCTTCCGGAGATTTACGACGGAGAAAATCCCACGATTTCCAAGGGGTGCTTTGCACAGGCGTGGAGTGTTGGGGAGATTCTGCGGGTGTATGAGGCGCTGGAGCGTATTTGAAAATGTATTCCATTCTGGAAAAGTAAGTGCATCAATTTTATATGGAATATAAATATAAAACCATCGATTTTTCTGGGGAATCGGTGGTTTTTCCGTGCATAAATATGTAATGGTGGAAGACAGAGAGAAAAGTTACCGATCCGCACGGATGAAATACTTTTAAGGCAACATCGATTTTGTCTTGTGAATACATTCTAATTTAGCTCCTTTCGGAGCCCTTAGGGCGTCCAACTTTTTGTCCTCACCCCCACTCTTTTTATCAAGAGGGAGTCCCATCTTCTTCAGTTCCAATGCCGTTTTACGGGCCTGATTCAGTTCATCCTTTATTCTTCCCTGTTCGTCCCCTTCCCGGAACCACTTTTCGCTGATTTCACACATAACCTCCTTCTTCTATTTGAATTTTATCAGAATCAGAAGATACAGAGCCAGGAAAACAGCAGCATAGGCGATTGCCAGAAGCAGAGAATATTGGTTGAGCATAACAGCGCCTACGATAACGGCAATAAAAAGGCTTTTGTCTCCGCTGACCAGTTCCAGTCCGGAAGAACCCAAGTTCAGGAAGGGTTTCGCCTTTCCTTTTTTCCGGAGGACAACCAGAACAAGACCGACGACAGCCAATATGGTGACCAAAATGAAAACACCCCAAAATATTCCTTTATACATAACAGGTTCCTCCTCTGATATTTTTGTATAAATTATAACATTTCTTTGGAGAAAAAACTATTATTTTCCGAAATTTATTACTGATTTCGGTAAGTGTTCAGTCGGGTCTGCACATTTACTGCGCAGACCGTATGAAAACATAGTGCCTTCGGGCGTCCGCCCTATTGCGAGGCGATTTTTCATGGGCGGATGCCGTAACAGTTCAGCAGGCTGAACTGTTACGATTCTCAAAAAAATAACCGAAAATGTCATGGAATTACAAGGGAAACTGTGATAAAATCTTCTTAAAATCTTGTAAACACCGAAAAAATCAAAGAAAAACAGGAACAAAACAAGAAATGGAGGGAAAGCCTATGATCCCATCCAAATATCAGGAATATCGAAAGAAAGTAATTGAAAACTGCAGCAAAGTCATTGTAGGAAAAGAGGAGGTGCTCCAGCTGGTTCTGACCTGTTTTGTCTGTTCCGGCCATATCCTGCTGGAGGATCTTCCGGGGACAGGAAAGACGATGCTCCTTCGTGCGTTTGCCAAAACCATTGGAGGCGGATTCCAGAGGATTCAGTTCACGCCGGATCTTCTGCCGTCGGATCTCACCGGAATCAATATCTACAATCAGAAGACCGGAGAGTTCCAATTCCGGCCGGGTCCATTGTTTTCCAATATGATCCTTGCGGACGAGATCAATCGTGCGACGCCAAGGACCCAGTCCAGCCTGCTGGAGGCCATGGAGGAGCGGCAGATCACCGTGGACGGCGTCACCACGATTCTCCAGGAACCGTTTATGGTAATGGCGACGCAGAATCCGCTGGAATCCTACGGAACGTTTCCACTTCCCGATGCGCAGATTGACCGGTTTTTTATGAAACTTTCTCTGGGATATATGGAACGGGAACAGGAAAAGCAGGTTTTGATGCGGCCGGAATCTTCGGTGGAGATCATTGAAGGCCTGCACCAGGTGGTCACGGAGGAAGAGACGGATTATGTCCGTCAGGCTTATACGGAGATCCGGATGCCGGACGAGGTGTTGGAGTACCTGATGAATATCATCGAGGAAACCCGCAGAGACAGTCACTTTCTTCACGGAGTTTCCACCAGGGGCGCCATCGCGCTGTACAAGGCGGCGCAGGTAACGGCAGCCTTTGACGGCAGAGATTATGTGATTCCGGAAGATGTTAAGGCTATGGCGCCCCATGTGTTGGCCCATCGGGTTGCGGAGGGCAATCAGGGCAGGACTGCAGCGGCTCTGAAGTATTTTAGAAAAATGCTGGAAAAAATTCCGGTACCGCTGGAGACTGTATGACACTCCTATTTCTGATCCTGCTACTCCTTCTTGCGCTGGCGGTACAGATGCGGGTATTTCAATGCAGTCTGAAGATGCTCCGCAGTGATTACTGGCCGGAACGAAAGATCGTGGATCCGGAGGATCCCTTTGACGTCGTGGTGTCCGTCAGAAATATGAGCAGACAGTACGTGCCTTTCGTGAAAGTGGAAGAATTTTTTCGGGAGCCGATCCATGTGCTGCAGCAGGATGCGCATATTTCCGGAGATGCCGTGCGGGGCGGCGCGCTTTTTACGGGAACTGCGGATCTGCGGGCTTATCAGGAAGTTCAGTTCCGCATTTCTGTGGCGGTCCGGGAGCGTGGGAGATACGTCCTTGGCCATCCGGAACTTGCCGGAGGAGATTTTCTGGGGGTGAGGGAAAAGACAAAAACCATGGAGCAGTATCGGGAAATCGTTGTGGCACCCAGAGAAATCAGGGAACCGGGGATTTCTCAGGTGATGGGAAGTTTTCTGGGGGATCTCTCGGTGCGGAGGTTTCTGTACGAAGATCCGGTTCTGACGGTGGGATTCCGGGAATACACAGGGCGGGAGCCGATGAAAATGATTTCATGGAAACAGAGTGCGCGGCGGGGCAGCTGGATGGTGAATCAGTATGATTATACGACGGAGGCTTCGATTACGGTGCTTCTCAATCTGGATTCTCCCATGCTTACAGAGGAGCGGGCGGAATGGTGCTTTTCGGCAGCGAGAACCGTATGTGCGGTGTTGGAAAAGGAAAGGATCCCGTATCGGTTTCGTACAAATGCCGTGCAGGCAGGCGGCCTTAATGTGGATGCTGACGTGGGAGAGGGGCTTGGCGAGGTGCATTTCCTGACAGTTCTGGAATGTCTGGGAAGAGGGATGGCAAAAGCGGCAGATTCCATGAAAAGCCTGATTCGGGAGACGGAGGAGAGGGAACGAATGGCAGGGGAAATGGCCCGGGGAATCGTGTTTATTACTCCGGGAAAAGAAACCATTGAAGGATACGGCAGTTCTGCAGGGAGATCAGAACAGGGAAATCTTCTGATCCTTTCGTCAGTGAGTGAGTGTGAAGAAATGGAAAGAAAGGACAGGTGATCGGGATGATTTTGCTGTATACACTGAAAATGCTGACGGATCTGTCCTTTTATTATGCGTTCGCGGGCTTTGCTGCGGAATATGTTGGAGGCGGGATCCGGATTCTGTGGATTCTTGTCCTGTGTCTCGATTTCGGAATCGCTGTAAAGCATTGGAACGTTCGGGGCGTGCGTCTTCCGGGAATCCTTCTGGCATTTTTGCCGCTGCTGTTCGGAACGGCGGCGGACAGGATTTTGAATCTTCCAGCAGTCGTTTATGTGGCGGCGGAATTATGGAAAAAGGATGACTCTTTATCCTGGTACCGTCAGGCGGATCTTTTGTCCATCTTCTGGAAAGTTTGTCTGGGATTTTCGATTGTTTTTCTGATTTTCGGTGAATACGGGAAACTGGTATCTGCAACGGTGCCGATGGCGTTTCTGGAATTGTCCGCTTCGTTTCTTCTGCTGCGCTCCCTGCGCCATGAAGAAAAGATCCGGAGACAACGGGAATTTCAGCTCAGGAACTTCCTGACGGTCGGGATTCTGGCGGCGGCGGCGTGGATGCTCAGTAATCAGGAGATCCTGCGGGGATGCGCTGCGTTTTTGGGAACGGTGTACGAGTATCTGATCGTGCCTCTTTTTCTGGCGGTCAGTACAGGGATTGGTTCTGTGGTCGCAGCAATCTTATCCGTTCTGCGATGGCTGCTGCAGAAAGCAGGGTTGAATCATGAGGTTCTGGATTCGATTATGGAGAGATTCCAGGGGCAGGATCAGGGGGTAGCGCCTCCGGTGATAGAATCATCAGGAAACCAGATCGGACCGACGATCCTGATGGCAGTGGGCGTGGCTGTACTGATTGTGGTTCTTGTCCTCTTTTTCCGTTGGCTGATGAGAAAACAGCCGATAGAAAAGAAAGCGGGAGTGGAAAAGGAAGATACGGTCCGTTTTTTGGAGCATCCGCCCGGTGAGACAAAGAAGAAAGGCCGGGAGGCAAGATATGTAAGGCTGATCCGGGAGAGATACCGAAAGTTTCTGAAGCTTTATCAAAGCTTCGGTCAGGAACATGCCCCAGGAGAGACGAGCGGCGATATTGCCGGAAAATGGAAAGATGTTTTTGAGAAAGCATCGGGATCAACAGGAAAAGCGGTTCGGAGAGGGAAAGCTTCTTCGAAAGAAAAGTCGCTTTCGGAAACGGAAGAAGCAGTGGGAAAACTGACGAAGCTCTATCGGAAAGCCCGCTACGGCGGAACTGCAAGCAGGGAAGACTGGGAGGAAACGGATCAGGTATATCAGAAAATACGGAAAAATGTTTGATCTGGGCGGTTTCGATGCCTTTTCCGATGGTGGTCCGGGAGCAGGAGTGAAAGGTCGTGCAGACGGTTTGGGTCTTATAGAGGTTATATTACCTGAAACGTTTTTCAAATAAATATCAGGGGCGTTTATGGAGGAGAAAGGTTTTGAGGCTGCAAAGCAAAGTGGAAATAAAAGTGTGGAAGAAGAAAAAAATATACCTTCTTCAGCAATGCTGTTTATCACTGGAAAGAGCAGAGGGTCAGAGAACCTAAAATGGCTGTATGTGTTTTGGGAGTATCATTGGTTGCAATGATTGGCCGCTTTTCAATGCGCGGCTTCCCAAACTGGTTTTGCAGAGGCTGGAAGAACACTGGAAAATATCTGTTTTTGCAGTGTCTCTTTGTCTGTTAGTATTGGCACTGGCATTGGGCAATATACTGCAGAGTGCATTGACCGCTTATATCCGGAGGATGCAGGGACCTTTTGAAGATGAATTTAATCTCAGAATGACAGAAAAAAGGCTGCGTGTAGATTATGATGTTCTCGAAAGGAAGCAGTTCTTAACAGCCGTTGGAGGAATTATTCTGTACAGTATGATTCTGCTTCGGGAAAGTGTTTGGATTTCTCTTCTTATCATACTGCCGGCTGTTCTGATATCTGTTTTAAAAAAGAAGGCTGCGCGGTATGATCAGGTACTGCGCCCTCATGCAGATGAAGCAAGCAGAAAAATGAAATATGTAGAAGACTGCTCTTATGATTTTACTGCTGGAAAGGACATTCGCATTTATAACCTCAGCCACTGGCTGTCTGACGTATTGAAAAAAGAAATGAAGCAGGGTGAGGCTTATGTGAAGCGGTGGGAAAATAGATATTTGGCAGTGAATCTTTGTGACGCGCTTCTTTGTTTTGCGCGAGATGCAGGTGCTTATCTTTATCTTATTTTTCAGATTATTAATGGACGGATGCCAGTTTCCGATTTTGTCTGGTATACTTCGATTATCACAAGCTGTCAGCAGGCATGCAGTATCTTCCAGGAAAACACGGAACTGTTGGGAAGGCTGAATTTCGACTATACAAGACTGAGGCGTTTTCTGGAGTCCGGAGAGGGAAATATGTTTCAGGGTATAAAAAAGGAAAGTATACCGGAGAAAGCGGTTGCTATACGTCTGGAGAATGTAAGTTTTACTTATCCGGGAAGCGAGAAGCCTACACTGGATGGTATTATTACGATACAGCCGGGAGAGAAAATAGCGCTTGTGGGATTGAATGGGGCAGGCAAATCTACGTTGGTCAAGCTTCTCTGTGGGTTATATCATCCTACCAGCGGAGCCATTTATGTTAATGACAAGCCAATCGAACAATATTCCAGGGAAACCTATCACGAGATGCTTGCGGTTGTTTTCCAGGATGTAAAATTGCTTCCGCTTACAATCGCCCAGAATGTTGCCTCGCAGGATGGAGCCGTTGCAGACCGCAGACGTGTCAGGGAATGCTTAAAACAGGCGGGTCTTGGAGAGATGATAGAAAAACTTCCTTTGAAAGAAGACACGCCGTTGGGAAGAAGTGTCTTGGATGATGGAGTCGAACTGTCGGGAGGGGAACGGCAGAAGGTGTGGATGGCAAGAGCGTTTTAAAAAAAAGGCGCCGATTTTGATTCTTGATGAGCCGACGGCGGCACTGGATCCTTTGGCTGAACAGGAAATTTATCAGAAATATTTAAACTTGTCAGATCAAAAGACATCCTTGTTTATTTCACACAGACTGGCAAGTACACGGTTTTGTGATCGGATTTTATTGTTAAAAGACGGAAAGATTGCAGAAGAAGGCAGTCACGATGAATTGATGCGTAAAGCAGGGGTTTATGCTGAACTGTTTCATATACAGGGAAAATATTATCAGCAAAAGACATCATAAATCTTGGAGGGTGTAATGATTCTGAAAAATCATCAGAAAAAGAAGAAAGAGAAAGCAGCTCAAACGCAGTGTTTTGCACGAATGTTATCTGAAGGATCGGATTTGCATACATATCTGCGGATGATCAAATTGTTGAATTGCTATAATAAAAAATGGAAGGTCCTTGGCATCAGCGTTTTGACGGAAGGAATTTTCCAGTTTATAGGAATTTATTTATCCTGGTATATTGTAATTGACTCATCTAACAGTCACTTACAAATATACCTTCTCCTTTCTATTGTCTTCCAGGATTTCAAGATATTTTCTTTTACGTTTGGAGAAAATATTGCCGGCAGTGCTCAGGCAGATAAGGAAAAAGCTTTGGATGCGATGAACAGGGTTGGATTAAAGAATCTGATGAAAAAAATACCGGATGGTTTGGATACGTTTGTGAATCGTGACTTTTCGGACACGGGAATTACGGTCTCTGGCGGAGAAGCACAGAAACTTGCAATGGCGCGGGCAATTTATAAGGACGCTCCTTTTGTTATTCTGGATGAGCCGACGGCTGCTTTGGATCCGCTGGCAGAAAATGAAATCTATGCAGGTTTCCATGAAATGATCGGAGACAAAACCACTCTGTTTATTTCACACAGACTGTCAGCGTGTTGTTTTGCGCAATTAATTCTTGTATTTGCAAGATCGTACAGCAGGGAAGTCATGAAGAACTGGTGAATCAGAAAGGACTTTACCAACAGATGTGGCAGGCTCAGGCACAGTACTATATGTGAACCAGATCAGAACGTTTTCTGGAGCTGCAGATGAAAAATCACAGATGTGTGTTTGAAAATTTATTTAAGTAAACATGTGCGTCACGTAAATCGTGACGCACATGTTGGCAAAAAACGTTTTCAAACGTGTTTTAGTGTGTATCCAGTTCTTTTACTATTTCTTTTCCATTTGAGTAAGTTTGATGAAGGATACTTTCGACACACCTGTGAAGACAGTTTTCAAAATTGTAAACGGGTACGATTACGCTGATTAATTCGTTCATGCTGTATTCCTTTCTGACGATTGCCTGAATTACAAAAGTTTAATATCCGATCATTGGAATGGAGACAGGTTCCTCGTCAAATGGTTCTTGTTCGCCGTTTTTCACTGCATACAGTGCTTCCGAAGATTTCCTCACTGCTTCCATCAGTTCCGGATACGGCTGCATACATACGTCCACCATTCCGATCTGATAATTTTCCCCGTCAAATCTTCCCAGGCAGAATTGATCGTTATACTGGAACCAGTGGGCACCGACGCCATAGGGATGGGCTGCCGCATGCTCCACATAATACCGCCACATTTTCGCCCGTTCGGTTTGATTTTCCACGCCTTTCAGACCAGTGGCAGGAAGACCGCGGTCCAGCGCGCCGCAGTGATATTCTCCCAGCAGGATCGGCAGATCGACGCCCGCGTTTTTCACAAAATCCATATCTGTCGAGGGATCGAAATCATAACAGTTGATGGAGAATACGTCAAAATATTCCCAGCCGACCATCATATCCGGGTTATCCGCTTTCGACCACCGGAGTCCGAGATTCAGATGATTCCGGTCTGTTTTGCGGCAGGCTTCCGATGGAATGCGGATATATTCCCGCACCAGAAAACGGGAATACTCCCGGATATCATCGAAAGATCCCGGATATTCTTCGGAACATTTTTCTATCGGATTTTGCAGTGCGTCAAAACTGTCAAAAGAACTGCCCCAGGAATTGTTTACGGTTTCTATCTGCTGGTATTTCTCCTGTAAAAAGCGAATCAGTCCGCGGCGGCAGCAGGTATCCGCCGGATTGCGAAGCACTTCATCCGCGATCTTCAGGTTCTCCACAAAGTTAAATTCCGGCTCATTGCGAAGAAAATAGCCGATCAGCCACGGATCGTCTTTCCAGTCTTCCAGCCCTTTGGCATAGATTCTGGAATTTTCCGCATACTCTTCCGAGAGAACATCCGGAAAATCCCGGAAAATCAATGTCTCTGTGGAAGGAAAGCCGGGAAGTTCCCGTACATAAGGAATCTTTGTGCGCCCGTCGTTGACGCAGAGTCCCGGAAAATTACCCTGGGAATTGATCCCGCTGGACATCAGGATATGATGGGACATTTCCTCCCATTTTTCTTTCCAGTCGGATCCGTAGACTTTCTTCAGATTCGCCCCGCAGAAATTAAACATCCGGAAATGCTCCGGTTCCATATAAGCGGAACGCCGCATGGTATCTTCCCGGAAATATTCTCCATATGTGGGATCATCTTCTTCGGGAAGCCAGTCGCAGTTTTTCTCGAAAGCGTCAATTCTTCCCTCCTCGCCGGCGCGGGTGCCGCAGGGGCCCAGGGAAAAGTAATCGCATCCGTCCGGATCGGTCAGATGCCATCGGCCGTCTGGCGTTTTAAAAGTGGAAAAAAATCCTGTTCCGTCTTTCAGTTTTCGGTTGAAATCTCCGCCCCAGCGGTTCCAGGAAGGGAATGGGTAAGCGGCAGGACCGAGATTCTGGTCCATGGTTTTCCGGAGTTCTTCGAGACTGGAAATTCTTCCGGGCCATGAATGGTTTTTCCACTGTCCGAATTCGTCCACCAGTTTCCGGTCCGGTGTGGGATAAGTTTCCGGCTCCGCATCGCTGAGATAAAAATTTTCCATCCGGATCCTTACGTCATGGAATGTACTTTTCACGCCGAGTTCAAAGCGTTCCACCTGGCTGCGTTCCGTTCTCTGGCCGTGTACGACCAGTTTCAGCAGACCCGGTGTGCGGTTGGTGTAAATGGTCCGGTTATCCAGAAGACTTAAGTCCAGGCAGATCCTGGTCTTAAAGCGGGGCAGCAGGCCAAACCGGAAAAACAGCCGCTCCTCCTGGTTACCCGGGACAAAACACCGGAACATCATGGCCGCACAATGGTCTTCCAGCACCTCTACATCTCCGATCAGATAGCGCAGAGAAGAATTTTTTACCTGGGGAAGAGCAACTCCGCCGCCCGATGCGCCCAGTACTGCTGTGCATCCGTTGGGAGACTGTTCCTGCACTACAGCGTCCCGCGGGATAATCTGATCCAGACAAATTGTTTCGATCAATGACATACGCAGATACCTCCTGTATGTATTTTTTCTTTTATTTTACAGGAGTGAAAAAAAGTTTCCATGGAATTCTGCGACTTTTTTTGTAAAATAGCGACTTTGGACGACTACTCATAATCGATCATTCCATTGCATGTTCCCATAATGCGGCTCTGCCGGCTTTAAAGTTACAAGTATTGAAAAAAGGACTTTCGCTGTCCGCATTGTAATCGATGATGACCAGCGGTAAGGAACTGTATTCGTCAATTTGTGTTTCGTCCATTCCCTGTTCTTCAAGATAGTTTCTGTATTTCTCTTTCTGAGAATCCTCCATTTCATCAGGTACAGAACCATAAATACCTGTTTGATCCGATTGCGTATCAGAGGGATATGCTTCCTGAATCTTCGGAATTAACTCAGAAATCACATTTTCTTTTTCAAAAGCAAAAGTGATTCTCACCAGTCCATAATCCGGGTCAAAGGCAAGTGTAGTCTGTGCATTTTCGCCGAGAAAGGAGATAGATTTCTCCAATGTATAATATTCCATATTCTCTGTTTCACCGGCGGCCAGGCGCTCTGCTTCATCTTCCTGTATTCCGATTTCCTCAAAAACCTCTTCTTTGTTCTGACCCCAGTTGACATTTTCGATTGGCGGTTTCCAGTTATAAGCATTGCCCGTTTCTTCCCGGACAGAGCATCCGGTTAACAGGGAGATGCCCGTCAATAATGCAGCATAAATAACCTTTTTTCTCATATACTTCACCTCATTTCTTTCATGTCATCCGCTTTTTCCCGTGAAACGGATTGATTGGCGCCAGTTCGTCGGCGAGACGGCAAAATGTGAATATATTTTTACTATATTTTCAAAATGTGTGGGAGGCGCAGGCGCAGTATTATCAGGAAGACTGACAATGATAAATAGGAAAATTTTTTAGACATAAAAAGAAACGGAGGGATCAGCAGATAGAAAGTGGAAAAATAAAAAAAATTATGTTTGCATTGGGAGCGGATCTGTGTGGAATTGCGTCTGTGGATCGCTTTTCGGAAGCTTGGATCAGATGGCACTTGATTTCTGTATCGAAATGGAAAAGATTGGCATTGTATGTGTGCCAATCCCTGTCAATGAAAGTCAGTGGGATGAGACAACAGGAAGGTGGCGTTCTGTAGTCTCCCTAAAGCATGCGGCTCAGGCTGCAGGGCTTGGAACGATTGGAAGACAATCACTTTTGATCACTCCGGAATTTGGCAGTATGGTCTGGCTGGGCGCTGTTCTGTGTGAACAGGAGTTAGAACCGGATGAAAGAACGGAATCGATCTGTGATTTATGCGGTCGTTGTGTAGAGATCTGTCCGGTACACGCACTGGAGAATTCTGAAATGGAGCAGACGGTCTGCTGGGAATATGCATTTGGTGATGATCAGAAAACAAAGTCCTGGAATATTTACTGCCACAAATGCAGAGATAGCTGTCCCTATCATCTGGGGACAGAAAATTCATGGACGGGAAGAAAAGAAACGTTGCTTCCGTGAAAGTAATCTATGAAACAGCCTCAGGAAAACTTTTCGGCAGGTACCGGGAAAGGAGTTCCTGAGGCTTTTTCATAGATAAAAACAAAATCTGCAACCGTTTTCCCGAATAAAAATGATCGGTATCCGGAGTTTATGACTCATGGTGTTCCCTGTGATGATGTCCGTTGCCGGAATTTCCTGTGCCGGAATACCCCGGAACGCCGGAAGTGTTTTCTGTCCCGGCAGTATCGGAAGAATCCGACGAATCACCGGAAAGCTGCCGGATCCGGCTCCAGATCTCATGCATGGAGAGATCCTGTACATCTTCGGAAGTCACAGAGGGATCCAGTTCCTGTAAGATTTGGAACGCCTGATACTTTCCGAAAGACATGCCGCAGGAATGTGCTTCGTGCACTTCCTCGATATTGCCCGAATGGCAGTGGACGTTGGAATAGCCGGACACAGACGCTTCCATATCCTGAAGCACTTCCTGATTTTGTGTCTCCGATTCTC
>CABUPZ010000064.1 GCA_902493585.1 uncultured Fusicatenibacter sp.
TAATTTGCAATTTTCGGTTCTGCATTTGTCACGCGGGAAAGCAGGGTCGATTTTCCAACGTTCGGGAAGCCGACGAGTCCGACGTCCGCGATGACTTTCAGTTCCATTCTTACTTCCAGCTCCTGTGCCGGCTGGCCTGGCTGGGCGTATTTCGGAACCTGCATGGTAGCGGTTGCGTAATGCATATTTCCGTTTCCGCCTTTTCCGCCTTTTAATACAACCTGACGGCGGTTTTCACCGGACATATCTGCGATGACTTTTCCGCTCGCAGCGTCCATAATGACGGTTCCTTCCGGTACTTTCAGGACAATATCTGCGCCGTTTCCGCCATGGCATCTGCGTTTTCCGCCCGGCTCGCCGTCGGTAGCAGAAAACTTTCTTCTGTGGCGGTAATCAACCAGTGTATTCAGTCCTTCGTCAACTTCAAAAATAACGTCTCCGCCTTTGCCGCCATCGCCGCCGTCCGGCCCGCCGTTCGGTACAAAAAGCTCTCTGCGGAAACTGACATGTCCGTCTCCGCCCTTACCGGAGCGGATCAGAATTTTTGCTCTGTCTGCAAACATGGTATTCTCCTGTCTTGTTTTATCTAAATCCAAATCGGTCTGTTGGACCTTTAATTATTATTAACAAAAACGGCTTCAAACCTCTTAAGATTTGAAGCCGCACCTTTGTCTTACTCTTCTGTTGCTACCGGATATACGGAAACCTGTTTTTTGTCACGTCCTTTTCTTTCGAAAGCTACGCGTCCGTCAACCATAGCGAATAAGGTATCGTCTTTTCCGATTCCTACGTTCACGCCTGGATGAATCTTGGTTCCACGCTGTCTGTAAAGAATGTTTCCAGCCTTTACAACCTGTCCGTCAGCTCTTTTTGCTCCTAATCTCTTGGACTCGGAATCTCTACCGTTCTTGGTAGAACCAACTCCTTTTTTATGAGCGAAAATCTGAAGGTTCATATTTAACATGAGTCTACACCTCCCTGAATGCGATTTTTAAATACTTTGTTCCATAATCGCGGCGTATACTGTCTAGGCCCAGTAAAAGCGATTTTACAAGAAGCTCCGTCTTCTCCCCGTGTCCGTCCGGAAAGGAAAAATACACATAACCGTCATCGGACTCGCAGAGGATCCTGTCTTCTGTAAAAGTCTCTATTGAATTGACCGTATTAACGATCAGCACTGATACCGCGGAACATATGATATCCTGTCCCTCTTCGGCGTAACCAGCATGACCTTCGGATTCAACAGAAACGTATGCGCCGTCTTTCTGCGTTACTGTTATACGGATCATAAGCAATTAAGCGTTGATTTTTTCAATCTTCACCTTTGTGTACTGCTGTCTGTGACCGTTTTTCTTGTGATAACCAGTTTTTCTCTTATACTTGTAAACGATAACTTTTTTGCCTTTACCGTTCTCAACTACAGATGCGGTTACAGATGCGTTCTTAACATCCTCGCCTACTTTCAGTCCGTCATTGCTTACAGCAAGTACCTGATCGAAAGTAACGGTCTCGCCAGCCTCTACGCCCAGCTTCTCTACTCTGATAACATCGCCTTCGGCTACTTTGTACTGTTTACCACCTGTTGCAATAATTGCGTACATATGGCACCTCCTATATCTTTACTCGCCAGATTCGGTGACCGGAAACGGTACTTCTACCTCTCTGTGCGGCATACTCTTGCAGTCTATCATGACTTTGGATGGATGTCAAGAGTTTTTCTGTCAACTTTTCTCAGGAAATTGCCGATTTCTTCGCACATGCCACGGCAAGAACACCGGGGCCTGTATGGCACGCCACACTCAGAGAAATCCGATCAACATATACCGGCATATCCGGGAACACCTCCTGCACTTCAGACACCCAGGCTTTCAGGCTTTCCTCATCAATATGGGAATAAGCCACTTCCAGCGCCATGATTCCTGCCGCGCGCTCTTTGGCGAAACGTTTTTCCATATCTTTTTTCATCGCTTTCAGCATAACCTTTTTCGCCTGCTTGACACCGCGTACTTTTTCAAAAGCATCCAGTTTCTCTCCCTGTATGGTCAGTACCGGCTTAATGCTCAGCACTGCGCCGATCATCGCTGCCGCCGGTGTGATGCGTCCGCCTTTTTTCAGGTATTTCAGGGTATCTACCATCAGGTAGATGCTGGATGCCAGGGCATCTTCTTCCAGGATGGATTTGATCTCTTTCGCGGAAACGCCGCGGTTTGCCATGTTTTTCGCATCCAGTACGGACTGGCGCTGGGTAACGGAAATTCTCTGGTTGTTGACCACCTGTACCTTTCCGTCAAAATCTTCCGACAGCACGACCGCTGTATCGCAGGACGTGGAAAGTCCGCTGGACATGGGAATGTACACAATTTCATCGTACTCTTCCAGAATTTTATTCCAGAAATCGATCAGATCGCCCGGAGACGGCTGAGATGTGGACACTGGGGTATCATCCTCCAGCATCTGATAAAACTGCTCCTGGGACAGATCGATCTCTTCAAAATGAAGCTTTCCTTTGATAAAAAACGGCATTGGAAGCACATAGACCCCCAGTTCTTTTGCCTGCGCCTGAGTAATACCGCTGTTGCTGTCCGTAGCAACCGCTGTTCTAGCCATAAAAAATTTCCTCCTTCACTGAAACTTTCGTTAATTAAATATTATTGTATCATATCCTGTCGGTATCTGCAAAATTTTTGTAACCGTTCAGCCTGCCGAACAGCTGCAATTTTTTCCATACCATCTCACAAAGCTACGGCGATTCCAAGGACAAACAGCACCATTCCCACAACCGCCAGCCCGATCACAGAAGCCGCCATCCCGATCACAGCTTTTCTGTTTCCCTGAAACAGCGGGATCCTGTGTCCGCTGATTCCCCGTTTTACCAGCCAGCTTCCCAGGTAGAGGAAAAACGGGCCGGCTGCCGCCATCAGAAACGAGTACCCCAGCAGATACAGAGGGACAGAAACACTCTGCGCCGCTGCGCCGCCTGAGATCGATCCGCTGAGAAATGTCACCGCCAGCGCATAGAAATTGTTGACAAAATGAAAGATCATCGGATAGACCATACTTCCCGTTTCCTGCCGGATCCAGGCGATCACCATTCCAAGAAACATCATCGGCAGAAAACGAATGAGACTCAGATGGAACACGCCGAAATACACGCCCATCAGGAAAATGATCAGCCATTTTTTCCCCAGCGGCTGAAGGGTATACTGAAGAATCCCCCGATGCAGCATCTCCTCACTGACCGCCGGTATCAGCGCCACAACGACCACCGATCCAAGGAACGGAAGCGCCGTGACAAAAGAATTCATCGAAGTTCCGGTTGTAAAATAAGCCTCCGGAAACAGCGCCGCCAACACCATGCTTATGGCAGTCATGCACTGATAAGCGCCAAACCACATCAGCAAAGCTCCGAAAACACTTGGAAGCTTCGGCTTTTTCAACGGAAACACTTCCTGCTGATCCAGCTTCAGAAGTTTCGCCGTAAACACGGAACCTCCGAAGAAAAACAGCATCTCCGCCAAACCATTCGCATAGATTCCCAGAAAGAGGAACATCACACTTCCGATCAGCTGAAAAAACACCGTCAGACACAAAAACACTACGATCCCCTGCCACGGTTTCATCTTCCATTGTTTTCTTCTGCGCCCGGCGAACATTTCATAGAGATAGGGACTGTCGTTCCCATTCAGGTCCGCCGAAGAAAAACGAGACTCCTCTGATTCTTTCCATTTATCAAAGTTCATACGCGTTCCTCCTTTCACACTTCCTTCTGTTCCCAAAGCGCGATCTGTTCCCATAATGCCCGCCGCACTTTCTGGCGGGTGGCCTCTGTGATATTCAGACGCGTCACATCGATCACCTGTGTCCTTACCGGATCTTCCAGAAATCTGTGCTGCAGTTCCCGAAACAGCCGGTCGGCAAGCGTTTTGTCTTTCATATTGATAAAATCAATCAGGATGGTTCCGGACAGATTCCGGAGCCGAAGCTGCCGTGCAATTTCCCTTGCCGCTTCCTCATTGACACGGTAATAAAATTCATCCGGAAGACGTTCTCCCTTTCGCTTACCCGAATTAACGTCCACCGCCACAAACGCCTCTGTCTGCTCAATGACCAAAAAACCGCCGGAAGGCAGGGGAACTCGCCGCTCCAGGGCATTTTGCAGAATGTTCTCCAGAGAATATTTCTTGTACAGAGGCTGCAGCGGCTCCTGGTACCATTCCGCCCCCGGCAGCGCCTGAAAAACTTCCTGCTCATCTGTGATGACCCGTGCCGGCTCCTGTTTCGGTAGCCCCTCCCACAGTTCCATCCAGAACGGACGGGATTTCCGCAGACAGGAATATACCGACCGCGTCAGACCATACCGGCAGACCTGAAACGCTTCCCGATACAGCTTCTCAAACTCCTGTGCCAGTTCCTCTTTCGCGCATTTCCTCCATTGGTCCGCAGGAGAATACCGAAAGACAATTCTTTTCCGTCCCGCAGTTCCTTCAGCCACGCTCCTGCCCGCTCCTTCTGTTCCGCAGACAGCCGCGGGGAAAAGAAGATCCCCTGGCTGTCCGTCAGCAGCACCATCAGGCTGCCGGGAAATTCCAGAGACGTTTTCAGGGAAGGCAGTTTCCCCTTGATCGCCTCCCGCTCCATCTGCACCAGCAGCTCGTCCTGTTCTTTCAGTTCATTTCCCTGCCGCTGGGCGCGGACCAGGGGATGTTTCGCTTTGGCAAGGGGAAGATATCCGCTCTGCTTCGGAGAAATCCGCACAAAGGCTGCCTGCATCGCCGGCACCAGCTTTTCAATCTTTCCCACGTAAATATTTCCCGTCCGCTCTTCTCCTTCCGGAGGCTCCAGTTCCATCTGGACCGCACGGCCGTTTTCCAGCCGCACATAGGCCAGCGGCATATGGCGCCCCACCGGCAGGCGGGTCAGTATGATCTCCCTATTCAACTTCTTCTCCCAGATCCTCCAGGGATTTCAGCACCCTGTTTCCGTCCTCACCGATATCCGCATAGACTTCTTCCCGCTGTACCTGATAAGCATCTGCCGGCAGTTCTTCTCCGAGAAAAGCGGCAAATGCATCCATCACCAGCTCCGGTTTCAGGTTGGAGACACTTCCGGTGGAAACCTGCATCCAGAGGTCCTCTCCCTGCACTTCCATCTGATAAATCCATGGACGGATGTCCGTCTCTTTCTCACTGCGTTTCGTCTTTCTCCAGATCACAATGGACTCCTGCGCGAAAAACTCCGCCGCTTTCTCCTTCCATCCCTCGGAGGATGGCTGACGGCCTTCCCGGAACAGGATCCGATAGTCGGCAGCGGCTACCAGGGACATCGCCTTGCTGGCTTTCCCGTCCGACACTCTCCGTGCGGAAAGGACACGCATTCCTTCCACCATCTCCTGATCCAGCCGTTTACGGATCTCTTCCGTCGGCAGTTCTCTGGTCAGTTCCATATCAAAGTATTCTCCCAGACTTGTAATGCCTACGCCAAGAGGCGCTGCAAAGGAGAGGATCATATGGGGACTGAATCCCTCCGAATAGGCAATCGGCAGTTCAGCACGGCGGATCGCTTTTTGAAAATAACGCATAATATCCAGATGGCCGATAAATTTCATCATGCCTTCCTTGGCAAACTTAATCCTGACCTTCAAAGCACACACCTCCTCCATAACATTTCGCCCCGCATCCGGAACATCTCTGGCGGCAGTTCGGCGTCACCGTTTCTGCTTTCGCCTGCTCCCACTCCCGGATCAGAAACTTCTTGCTCACACCGGCATTGATAAAGTCCCACGGAAGCAGTTCCTCCACGGAACGTTCCCTCACCGTATAGAAATCCGGATCGATGCCGGTTTCCTCAAACGCTTTTTCCCAGGCTTCCGGCCGGAAATACTCGGACCAGGAATCAAAGAGTGCTCCATTCCGGTACGCCTGAAGCACAACTTTCGCCGTACGGCGGTCTCCCCGGGCAAGAACACCTTCCAGCATGGAAATATCCGCCTCATGATAGTTATAACGGATACTTTTCTGATTCAGCATCGCACGCACTTCCGCTTTTACGATCCGTGCCTTTTCCAGAAACTCTTCCTTCCGGTTCATCGGCGCCCACTGGAACGGCGTAAACGGTTTCGGGATAAAGAAGGAACTGCTGGCTGTGATCTTTCTCTGGTCTTTTGGAATTTCATAATAACGCTCGGCAATCTTCTCACTCAGATGGGCGATTCCCTTGATGTCTTCCTCTGTTTCCGTAGGCAGACCAAGCATGAAATAAAGTTTTACTTTGTTCCAGCCGCCCTCAAAGGCCTTTCCTGCGCCTTCCAGAATGTCTTCTTCTGTCAGTCCCTTGTTGATCACGTTGCGCATCCGCTGGCTTCCCGCTTCCGGCGCAAAGGTCAGGCTGCTCTTTTTGATATCCTGCCCCTTCTTCATAACATCCAGGGAGAACGCATCGATCCGCAGGGACGGCAGAGAAATATTGACCCCGCGTTCCGGGCAGATCTCCATCAGGTAATTGATCAGTTCGGGAAGTTTGCTGTAATCGCTGGAACTGAGAGAACTGAGGGAAATTTCCTCATACCCTGTGGTCTTCAGCATGGTATCCGCCCATTTTTTCAGTTCTTCCACGTCTCTTTCCCTGGTCGGCCGGTAGATCATCCCCGCCTGGCAGAAACGGCAGCCGCGGATGCAGCCCCTCTGGATCTCCAGAACCACCCGGTCCTGGGTCGCCTTGATAAACGGCACCACCGGAGCCTTTGGATACGGCGCATGGGTCACATCCATCAGCACCTGCTTTTCAATGATCTCCGGGGCGTTCTCATAATTGCGTATAAAGGAACGGAGCGTTCCATCCTCGTGGTAGTCCGCGTCATAAAACATGGGCACATAAATCCCCGGAATCTGACAGGCAGCTTCCAGAAACTCCCTGCGGCTCTTTCCCTCCGCCTTATTTTTCTTATAAACATCAAACAGCTGGTCATAGACCATCTCGCCTTCTCCGATATAAAAAAGATCGAAAAACTCGGCAATCGGTTCCGGATTATAGACACAGGGACCGCCTCCGATGACGATGGGATCTTCCTCCGTACGCTCCGATGTCTCCAGCGGAATTCCGGACAGTTCCAGAATCTGCAGGATATTGGTATAACACATCTCAAACTGGATTGTAATCCCCAGGAAATCAAAGGAGCGGATCGGATCCTGAGATTCCAGGGCAAACAGCGGAATGTTGTCCTTTCTCATCCGCGCATCCAGATCCGGCCACGGAGAATACACCCGTTCACACCATACGTCAGGACGCTCGTTGAACATGTGGTAAAGAATCTGGATGCCCAGGTGGGACATGCCGATCTCATAGACATCCGGGAAGCACATGGCAAAACGAATATCCACCTGCTCCGGATCCTTCATGACACTGTTGACCTCATTTCCGATATAACGGGCAGGCTTTTCAATACTCATTAATATTTCATCACTTAATGCTGATTTTCTCATATTGTTCCTTTCGCTTTTCTGTTTTACATTTTCACATGTAATCTTCCATATTATAAACATTTTACGGGAGAACTTCAAGCAAAATACTCAGGATTTCTTCTTATTCTTTGCAGGCTGCCGGGCGGATTCGGGACTTTCGCCCGTTGGAAATGTGCGCCCGCCAGCTTACAAAAAACCGCCGCGCTCTTGCTACACACATAAGCGCGACGGTTTTCTGTAAGCTTTCTTTCACTGACAGTTATTTCTTCAATTCATATTCGGCAGGTCCGTTACCTTCTTTCCAGGCCTGAAGCTTTGTACGCAAATCGCCTTTCAGATTCCACAGGAAAGTAAAGCAGCAGAAAGAAAGGATAGCGGCCAGCATCGGAAAACCAACGTTGCAGATTTCAATACCGCTGATAGTAAACGCAGACTGCGGCAGTCCCTGTTTGGTCAGACTTGCATCATAACCGATTGCGGCGATCAACAACACAGTAAGAGAGCCGGTAACCGTACTGCCGATACGGCGAGACAGGGAAAAGAACCCATAAATCGTACCCTCAGAACGTTTGCCTGTCTTGTACTCATTATAGTCGATTGCTTCAGCAACCAGACCCCACTGCATCTGAACAGACATAATAACCAGACCAGATGCGACGGAGTAAACAATAATATATACCCAAGGACTCACGGTTGGAACCATCAACAGATACGCCATCAGTCCGGCATAAACCACGACTCCAGACGCCAGACAAAAACGGATGATGGAAACAAGATCCCATTTACGTGTCAGGAATGGCGCGCTCAGCAAAATCACAATCTGAATAACAGAACTCAAAAAGCTTGCATAGGACTGGAGACCAATATCTCCCAATACATCGGCATACATATAAACCGCCATACCGGTACCCAGAGCCTGAATAGCGGTAATGCTGATTGAGTGGAGAACCAGTGCCAAAAACGCCCGATTTTTCGCAAATATCCCCCAGATATCGGAAAGTTTCAGTTTAGACTGTTTTTTGTCTTCCTGCGCCGCACTTTGCTGTGCTTCTTTATTACGCTCAGCTGTCAACGCATAATGCAGAAAAACAATCACCATCGCCAGCGGCATAGCGATCAGCGCCATCATACCATAGCCCTGTGCGTTATCACCAAATCGTGAAATCAGCTGAGGGATAAAAACGCCAGCGATCATACCGCCAACGGTAGAACCCATTCCACGGGCAGAAGCCAGCGTTGCGCGCTCCGTATCATTTGTGGACATCGCTCCCAGCAGGGAACCCATACCAATATTCATCATCGTATAGCCGCCCTCATAGATAATCTTGAGGATAAACAGCGCAATAACCATCGCCCAGCCCCCGCCTAGATGCGGAGGAATCATATAAAAACAGACAGCGCCGAACAACATGACGGGAATGGATGCAAGAATCCAAGGACGGAATTTATCCTTGCCGGGTTTTGCTCTCTGAAACACAATGTCCATGATCGTACCCATCATCGGATCATTCACTGTATCCCACACGTTCCAAATCAGCAACATGGCAGCCAGAATACCCGGATTCACTTCCAAGTGAACCTGAAGATAACGATTCATGTTCATAGTGACGATATACAGCGTTATAACACCGCCCGCATCACCGCATCCGTAACCGAGAACATTGTGCCATCGCAGCGGTTTGATGTTCGTCTTTGTTGTACTTTTTGCCATTAATATATTTCCTCCTTCGTCCGTTGAATTTTCAACTGCAATGATTATCCGTTTTCTTGCAGTTGTTCAAGCCCGTTGAAAATTGAATCCTGCAGTGGGAAAATACAGAAAACAGCTATCAAACACAGCTCGGGCGGATTGACCGTTTTCAGGTCAGTCTGCCTTCCCTCTATCCTGAAATCCGGTGCATACGCTCACGATACCGCGTCAGTACATCTCCGTCTGGTAAGCTTAAGAAGCCCGGACAAAAGCACAACGGTTTTCTTTCGATATTGGGATACAACAATTTTTCCTGCAAATACCACACGCACAAAACATCGCGCCGGCTGCGATAAAAATATGCTGTAAAAAACGCGAAGCAGTATTACAGAAACAGCTGTAGGAATTGTATATATTTATATATATCATACCGCAAAATCCATGTCAAGCAAATAAATTAATCATCAAATCATACAATTTATCTTCAAAAAACACGAAGCAAATAACAACATTCACAAAATTTATTCGCGGCATCACTCAGCATTTTTAACGTCATAAAAAAAGAACATCTCTGCTTCTGTCTGCCGTTTTTTACTTTCCTCTTTACTTCTGGTTCCTGTTCAGTATATAATTCCCATGTACACTGATAAATTTTACACGGTAAGGAGACAAAAAATGGGTGGAATATTTGGCGTTGCTTCTAAAGACACATGCACAATGGACTTATTTTTCGGTGTTGACTATCATTCGCACCTTGGTACCCGCAGGGGTGGTATGGCTGTTTATGGCGAAGACGGATTCAACCGTTCAATCCATAACATTGAAAATTCCCCGTTCCGTACCAAGTTCGACCGGGACCTGGACGAGCTGAAGGGAAACCTCGGCATCGGATGTATTTCAGACAATGAACCCCAGCCGCTTCTTGTACAGTCACATCTCGGCAGTTTTGCCATCACAACAGTAGGTAAGATCAATAACATGGAAGAACTTGTGGACATCTCCTACAAAAACGGATGCACCCACTTCCTGGAGATGAGCGGAGGCAATATCAATCCGACCGAAATGGTTGCCTCTCTGATCAATCAGAAATCTTCCATTCTCGAAGGAATCCAGTATGTACAACAGATGATCGACGGCTCCATGACTCTGTTGATCATGACTCCTCAGGGAATCTACGCAGCCCGTGACCGCCTGGGCAGAACCCCTCTGGTCATCGGACAGAAAGAAGGCTCTTTCTGCGCTTCTTTTGAGAGCTTTGCCTTCGTCAACCTGGGCTACCATACCTACAAGGAACTGGGACCGGCGGAGATCGTATATCTGACCCCGGAAGGCGTCGAGGTTCTTCAGCAGCCCGGCGACAAAATGAAGATCTGTTCTTTCCTCTGGGTATACTACGGCTATCCGACCGCTACCTACGAGGGTGTAAATGTCGAGCAGATGCGTTACAAATGCGGCGATATCCTGGCACAGCGGGATGACGCGCATCCGGATCTTGTGGCAGGTGTTCCGGATTCCGGAACCGCACACGCAGTGGGTTATGCCAACCGTTCCGGCATCCCATTTGCCCGTCCTTTTATCAAATATACTCCAACCTGGCCGCGTTCCTTTATGCCGACCAATCAGAGTCAGAGAAACCTCATTGCCCGCATGAAGCTGCTCCCGGTTCATGAGCTGATCCAGGATAAGAGCCTGCTTCTCATTGACGATTCCATCGTACGCGGAACCCAGCTGCGGGAAACCACGGAATTTCTCTATGACAGCGGCGCGAAAGAAGTTCACATCCGTCCGGCGTGCCCGCCGTTGATGTACGGATGCAAGTTCCTGAACTTCTCCCGTTCCAAATCCGAAATGGATCTGATCACACGCAGAGTAATCCAGAAACGTGAAGGAGAGATCTCCGACAAGATCCTCGAGGACTACAGCAACCCGGATTCCGGCAATTACAAGGAAATGCTTGACGATATCGGCAAAGAACTGAAATTCACTTCTCTGCGCTATCACCGTCTGGACGATATGATTTCCTCCATCGGCATTTCCCCGTGCAAGCTCTGCACCTACTGCTGGAACGGAAAAGAATAATCCGCTGCACCTTCTGCGGATAAAACGGACAAAACGGATCAAAGCGGATACAGGTCATGTGTCCGCTTTGTTTCATTTACGAGCCAAAGGATCCATACAGGGTGGCATGCTCACCTGACTCGTCACCTGCTGGAATAACGTTCAAAAAAATACAGGAGTGCCAAACCATGAAAATCGACAAAAAAAAGCAGCCAAAAATAAACCTTGCGATTCAGTTAAACATCGCGATACTGATCACTTTTTCTGTCCTGATCCTCCGGGGCATTTTTCTCGTGCGGGACAAACTGATGCAGAATTCCCAGGAGCTGGGTACCTACCTGGCCCAGAGTTACGCCACCGAGGAGGAGAGCCGTATCTCCATGTACAAACTGCTGATGAATCTGGGCTCCGGATATTTTGATGAACAGATTTCCGCCGGAGCCAGCACAGAGGAACTCCAGCAATGGCTTGCCAACTATTTCCTCCATCTGGAAAACACCCTTCATTCGGATCTGATCGATCCCTACGCAGTCGTTGACGGCAGCATTATCGGTGCAACTTCCTGGACAGGAGATGCCTCCTACGATTATCTCCAGACAGAATGGTACCAAAAAGCCCTGGACGCGGATGGAGAAATTATTTTTACGAATTCCTACCAGGATGTCATCACAGGAAAACAGGTTATCACTCTGGCGCAGCAGCTTTCCGATTCCGAAAACGTCCTTGCCTTTGATATCTTTGTGGAAAATCTGCACATTCACAAAAACAACGCTGCCATGCCGGAAGACTTTTCGTATTTTCTGTACGACGGAAGCGGGCAGCTCATGTACAGCGCCAGCCAACTGGACATCTCCGATCCGGAAGTCCAGGAATATGCCGACCGTTTGCTGAGCAGAATTCAGGACGGCACCCTCTCCGCCTATGACGCAACGATCCGCGACCTGAACGGAGCGAACAGAAGCGTTTATTATGATACGATGGACAACGGCTGGCTCTCTGTGATCACAATCCCTGTCAACCAGATCCTGAAAACCAGGATCGACAGGCTTATGCTCCTACTGGTCGGTGTCTGTGCCGTACTGTTTCTGGCGGTCGGCACCATCGTGATCCGGGTTCATATCAGTGACAGAAAGCAGCGGCGTACCGCGGATATCATCCAGATCCTCGGCGATTCCTACTACGCCATCTATCGGATCGATTTTGTGGCGGAAACCTATGAGACGGTCAAAGGGTCGGAGGATATCCGGGATATTCTTGGCAAAAGCGGAAGCTATCATCTGCTAATCCACACCGTCCGCAAACTTGTAGACCGGAAAATCTATGAAGAATTTGAAGAGAGTTTCAGCATCGAGAATATCAAGCAGCTGGCCAAAAACGGCGTGTATGATTTCGGAGGAGATTACCAGCGGAGATTCGGTGATGTGTATAAATGGGTGAATATCCGGCTGATCTTCAACAAAACACCTGGCAGCAATGAAGTACTGCTCTGCTTCCGTGAGATTGAAGAAGAGAAAAATCAGCAAATCCAGCAGCGCCTTCTTCTGGAAACGTCTCTGGAAGCGGCACAGCAGACGGCACAGAACAAAACCATGTTTTTCAGCAATATCTCCCACGACATGCGCACGCCTCTCAACGCAGTGATCGGACTTGCCCGCCTCGCCCAGCAAAACTACAGAGATCCGGAAAAGGTCCGTGACTATTTGGAAAAAATTGAACAGTCCGGCCAACAGCTTCTTGCTCTGATCAATGATATCCTGGATATGTCCAAGCTGGAACAAGGCACAATCGGATCTTTGAATTACAAACCCATGAACCTGGAACAATGTGTCAGAGACTGCCTGAATCTTTTCGCTGACCAGGCGCTGCAGGAACACAAAAAACTTCAGTTCCGCACAGATATCAGGGACACAAACGTTCTCTGCGACTCGTTCCGACTGAGCCAGATCATCAACAATCTGATCTCCAACGCGCTGAAATACAGCAAAGCGGGAGCAACGATCACCGTAGGTCTGCGGCAGATCGAACACCAGGATGCCCAGAGCCGGTACCAGCTTATGGTAAAGGATACGGGAATCGGCATGTCCGAAGAATTCCTTGACAAGATTTTTGAACCGTTTGCACGGGAGACACGTTTCTCGCCGACAAAAGTAACCGGAACCGGACTTGGAATGCCCATCGTCAAAAACCTGGTACAGCAGATGAACGGCGAACTCACCGTGCAGAGTACGCTTGGCAAGGGAAGTACCTTTACCATCACACTTCCGCTCCATATTGTTGAATCCAAAGAGGTAAAGAACGAGAAAAACGACGTTCAGTCCTATGATCTCCAAGGCAAAAAGATCCTCCTGGCGGAAGACAATGAAATCAACATGGAAATCGCAGTGGAATTTCTCACCATGCTGGGAGCCGAAGTCACATCGGCATGGAACGGCCGCGAGGCTGTGGACGCATTCCTTTCTTCCGCTCCCGGATTTTACGACTTTATCCTGATGGATATGCAGATGCCTGAGATGGACGGCTGCACCGCCTGCCGCG
>CABUPZ010000065.1 GCA_902493585.1 uncultured Fusicatenibacter sp.
ATAATTTTTCAGCATCAGTACGACAAGATTTTTTCCGATATCATGGAGATCACCGGCTACCGTTCCCATGACCATCTTTCCTGTCGCTCCGGACTCACCTTTCATCAGAGGTTTCAGAACCTCAACCCCTGCCGCCATGGTTTTTGCTGCCGCCAGCATCTGAGGCACATAAAGCTGTCCCGCTTCAAACTTTGCTCCGACCTCATCCATTGCAGCGATCATGCCCTGATTCAAAAGATCCTCGGGCGTGCATCCCGCATCCAGCGCTTCCTGAACAATCCCTTTGATCAGTTTCAGTTTTCCTCTCTCAACGTTTTCTTTTACCGCCTGTACACTTGACATAAACAATACCTCCTCCGCTTGGTTTTACCGCTTGGTTTTACCGCTTGTTTTTATTTCTTTCCTCCAAATGCTCCGTCATTGAACGCGTCGATATACTCAAGACAGAAATCATCTTCCCCGTTCAGACATGCCGCGGCATACTTCATTCCCGCAAGATCTCTGTGCCATAGCGCTGTCTCATCCGGCTCTTTTTCTCCCAGGGCAACTTTCAGCATCTCCTGATACTTTTCTTCCGCAGGAAGCCCCTGAGCCGCCTGGATCATTCCTCTCATATCCTGGTTCGCCGGATCGAGAATGGCGCTGTCCATTCCCGCATGAACCGCCATTCCAAGAAATGCAAGATTCATGGTTTTTCTGCTTGGAAGTCCAAAAGAAATGTTGGACAATCCGCTGGTGATATGAACCTTCGGATACTTCTCACGGATCTGCCGGCAGCATTCGCTGAACATATGGAACGATTCCTCATTGGTCGCGATCGCCTCCACCAAAGGATCAATGTAAAGCCGCTCCGGAGCGATTCCATATCTCTCCGCCTCAGCCATGATCTCGTCCATGACTTCCATCCTCTGCTCCACGCTCTGCGGAATGCCGTATTTATCACTGCACAGCAAAGCCACGCACTGCCAGTTGGTATCCGCGATTGCCGGAAAAACAATCTTTGTTTTGTTCTTCTCCATGGAAACGGAGTTGATCAGTCCCTCTTTCCTGCAGAATTTCATCGCTTCCACACACACTTCCGGGTCCGGACTGTCAATGCAGACGGGAACGTCCGTCACCGTCTGTACCTGTTCGATCATCCATCCAAGAATCTCTGTCTCCCCTTCATTTCTGGATGCATGGACATCGATAAAATCTGCCCCTGCGTCCGCCTGGAGCTTCGCCCGCTCCCGAATCAGCTGATCGTCTTTCTCGGTGATAGCTTTCTGGATCACCGGGATCGCGCCGTTCAGCTTTTCCCCTATAAGAATCATTCTGGCACCTCCTTTATCTGACAAATGTTCCACTTGGTTTCATTGTAACACACATCCGTCATTCCGAAAATCCAACATACTTATTGACTTTCTCCGCAATTCTTCCTACACTATGTAGGAGGAATGAAATCGTTCCGTTTTTCGAAATATTGCCGATTCTTTCGGCAGAAAAGGGGGAATTGTATTGAAATTAAGCACGACATATCTGTTGGATACTTTAAATGATTGTTATAATTTTACCAAATGCAAAAAAACATCTGACATTTTCTGCATGGAACGTCCGGTTTTTTACCTTTCTGGAATGAAGATTGAACGCTGTAAAATATACATATTGTATGAGGATCTTCCGGACTTCTCAGAAACTCCGTGTCCGCCGGACTGCCTACTGCTTGGCTTTAAAGGTCAGCCGGCCCTCGAAAAGCTGCCATCCGATTGTCTCTGCGTATTTTCCGCAGATCTTTCGCCCTTTGTTTTGTTCCAACAGATTCAGGAACTTTTCAACCGCTGCGACGCCTGGGAAGAAAATCTGCACCAGATACAGATGAAAGAGGGTTCCATCAGCCAGATGCTGGAGGCAAGTTATGCCATTTTTCAGAATCCGATCCTGGTACAGAACCTGGATTTCACCGTCGTCAGTTCCTGCCATATGGAGGAACTGGGAGAAGATGAAGATTTTCGCTCTCCCGCCCGCAACATGGATCTGATCAACTCCATGAAACAGGATCCAATCTACAACCGGGTAAGGGAACTGGATGACGTCTTCTCCTTCCCGGACTATCTCACAGGTTTTCGTTCTCTGAACCTGAACATCAAGAAATTCGGCCACACCGCGTTTCGGATCACTCTGGTAGAATGCGGACGGCCCCTGAAAAGCGGGGATGCAGGTTTTCTGAAACATCTGGGAACCTATGTGGAGTACGCGCTGCTCCATAACCTGATGCAGCGGCCTTCCAAAGACAAGACGCTGAACAGTATCCTGCTGAATCTTTTGTCCAACCGCAGCGCCGACTATATGTCCATCAGCCGGCAGCTCACTTC
This sequence comes from uncultured Fusicatenibacter sp., assembly GCA_902493585.1. GTDB lineage: Bacteria > Bacillota > Clostridia > Lachnospirales > Lachnospiraceae > Fusicatenibacter. The sequence continues at coordinate 2,352 of CABUPZ010000065.1, forward strand.
CTGCGGCTGGGCTCCGGAACATTCTTACCTGTGCATGATGCTTGCCGTCACCTACCTGGATCAGCAGAATCTGACGGAAAATGCGATCTGTGACTATGTGGAGAATGTGATCCACGGTTCCTGTGCTTTTTCTTTTCGGGAAAATATTGTCATCTACGTGGATATGGATCTGTTTGGCGGCTCCACAGAGGATATCACAGAAAAGCTGATCTATTTTATCCGGGACAGCTTTCTGAAGCTCTCCCTCAGTTACACGGTCACCGGGCACATGTATCTGCGAAAACAGTATCTGCAGGCGCTAGCAGCTCACGAACTGGGAAACGCCCAAAAACCTTACCTTTGGATCCACGCCTTCCGAGATTTCGCCCTTCCTTATATTTTCTCACAGGCAGTCCGACAGATTCCCGGCAGTATGCTCTGCCACGAAAAGCTGCTTCTGCTGCAGGCACATGACAAAGAACAGGGCACGGAATATATGCGGACCCTGGAAGTGTATCTGAAAAACCATCTGAATGCTGTCCAGTCCGCCAGAGAGCTTTACATCCATCGCAGCACCTTCCTGTATCGGCTGGAACGCATCCGCGCGCTTCTGGATTCGGATCTGACGGATTACGATGAACTGCTGTATCTGATGATCTCCTTTTATCTGCTGAAGGAGGATCAGCCAAAGCGCCAGGACGATTCCCAATAATATGACAAAAAAGTGTGCGGTCCGCCGGGAATAACGAAACAGAAACCTTTCGCTGTTCCCGACAGGCCGCACACCTGCGTATTACTCTGTGTTTACTTTTTTACGGTCTGGAAACCGTAATCCGTGTATCCTTTCTCCCACTCTGCCTTCACCAGATACAGATAGCCTGTGTCTGCCTTTTCCAGAAGGTATTGCTGCGCGTTCTCTGTTTCTTTTACCTCAACCGTTTCGCCTTCCGGCAGTTCCGCCTGCCCCTTCACACTCTCCGGCCAGCGGGTTACCGTTACCTGTTTCGGTGTCTCCGTGAAAGACAGTGTCAGATCCGTCGGCTCTGCAAAATCGATCTCATTCAGAACTTCCCACTGTGAAATTGCAGGCGCATCCACAACCTCCTCTGTCATGGTTCCATCCTCCGCCGGATATTCCCAGCGATAGCTTCCTGTGCTCGTCGCCGCCGACACGATTGCTTGTGTCGTCCGGTATTCCAGACTCAGCAGCGGAACCTCTGCCGGATCCGGTTCCTGATAGATCTCGTCGATGATCTCCTGATACTGATCCGCGTCCGACGGATTTCCCGTTTCCTCCACCTGGATCTTGGTCACCCCGGGATACTGTCCAGGATAACTCTCCAGCATGATCCCATTGCCATAGATCCGCAGGATATTCCCTTTTTCCAGATTCTCCGATCCGATCTTGTTTCCGTCGATATCATAAATTTCTTCCGGCATAGTCACAGTAAAGGCCGATCCGCTCTCCTGATCCAACATAACATATCCGCCTTCGTCTCCATACGGAACATACATCGCCAGGTTCTCCACCTGTCCTTCCTGTTCAGAATCGTCTTGCACAGAGCTGTCGGAAGCTGCACTGCTGTCTGCCTGTCCTGCAGTCATCGCTTTCGTTTGTTTCACAGAAGACGATGACGACGTTCCCTCCGCAGTTCCGGAATCAGAAGCGCATCCTCCTGCTGTCAGAGCAAGCAGCAGGGCTGCTATTCCCGCCGCAGTTCTGTACTTTCCACTTTTTCTCATGACCTTTTTCTCCTTTTCCATTTCTTTCATTCCGTGACATCACGGATCATTTTTCATCTCACAGACTGCCGCAAAACACAAATCCAGCGCGGCGGACAGAGCGCTGCTTCCCCAGTCTCTCGCATCGTAGTTTTCTGCATCTGCCAACGTATCTGCAGTGAAGAGCATCTGTCCGAACAGGATCTTCCGGAATCTTGCACAGGCGGCAAGCGCGGAACACTCCATCTCCACAACCTTGCAGCCTTCCTCCCTGTTCGGCATTAGTATCGCCCTTGGTTCTTCATCATATTCCAGAATAGGGAGCATATGTTTTTGAATTGCCATTGTTCTTCTCCTCTTACAGCAGCGTGTACTGCAGCATTTCGTAAGCCAGACGGCTTCCCTCCATGATTTCCGGCGGGAGAAGAGCCCGCGCAACACATTTCAGTTCTTCTTCCGGTTCGTCAACCCGTTTCAAATATGCATAATCACCGTCAATTCGTTCTACTATATAATCAATTCGTTCAAACATTCCATTATCCTCCTTCATGTTTTCACTATTTTATCATCAATTTATGATTTTCTCAATCTATTTATGGATTTTCACCCCCTGAAATGTTATAATTCAATCAAAGATAACACTGCTTCATGATTCAAGTTCTTTTTCATTAAAAGGGGGGAATCTTTATGAAACAGACCACATATCACAGCAGTTTGCCGCTTCTTATCAGAAATTTTCTTCTCTTCCTGTTTATCGGAGGAACTCTCTGGAGTCTGCTTTTCTCTAACATGCTCGTTTTTCTTCCATTTCTGGAACCATTGTATTACCATATTTATTATACGCCTTTTCAAAACAACCTGATAGCTTATTATTCTTATCTGCCTTTTGTGATCCTCTCGGGGATCTGGACATTTGGATTCCGGAATGTCCGCGTAACGGTCAGCGAAGACGGCATATGTTTCCGACGGTTTGGACATGTATTTGCCGTCTATCCTCTGGACTCTGACATCCAGCTTTCCGAAAAGATACGCCTGGATTCCGATATTTCCATACGTCGTCGGATGTTCCTGTTCATTTCCGGAAAAAGGCGTAAAAAACTGCCCTGTTACTGCATGAGCAACCAAAGTATCCTCTCGATTCTTAGAGATCTGGAAGAATGGAAGAAGGATCTGGCGGACAGGCAGTCTGTACAAAAAAGATAAGATTTTTTGTATGTTTTACCAAAAACGCAGAAACAGCGAAAAATCCATTGCTTTTTTGCTGTTTCTGCTTCATAATGAATCCAACATAGAAATGCAGAGTAGGTTTATATGCGTTAAGTGCTTTCCGGATAGAGAGTCGCTGGAAAGACGAAAAGAGTAATCTTGCGGTATATAAGTCGCATCTCGCTGCAACAGAAGATAACAAAATTATCTCCTATTGTAGTAAGAAGCCCAAAAAAGGAGGTAATTTTTTTATGTCTAAAATTCCGTCAAGCCCTGAAAAAAAGCAAAATATGTTTCTGTCATCTTCCCAGGAGCTGAAGAAGGTTCCTGTCCTTGCCGTATGTGCCATGTTCGCGGCGCTTGCATTGATTCTTAATTCTGTGGCGTCCATCAATATCGGCCCCTATATCAAGATCGGCTTCTCGGCAATCCCCAATCAGCTGGTCGATTACCTGTTCGGCCCGGTCACCGGTTCCCTGTTTGCAGGAATCCTCGATATCGTAAAGTATGTCATGAAGCCGGACGGCGCGTTTTTCTTTGGCTTCACCTTTAACGCGATGCTTGCAGCGTTTATTTACGGCTGCTTTTACTACAAGAAAAAACTTACTTTACGTCGGGTGCTTCTTGCCAAGCTGATCGTTGTCCTGGTGGTAAACGTTCTTCTGAGCACCCTGTGGCTGGATATGCTGTACGGAAAAGGGTTTCTGGTTCTTCTTCCGGCACGTGCGATCAAGAACCTGATCATGTGGCCGATCGATTCCGTGATCTTTTTTGCACTTACACGTCTGATCGAGCAGACCGGTGTCTTCCGTATCTTCCGCACAACGGCAAGATAACACAAAAAATAAATTATGTTTCATCCGAAACTGCATTTTCAATGTTGAAACCCCCGGAAAACGAATCCTGACCGATTGTTTTTTCCGGGGGTTTCCCTCTGTTCGGAATGAGATTAAAACAGTTCTAATACATGACACATTTTATGATAAAAGATCTGCTCCAACGGAGCGTCCTGATTTTTCACCTGCACTTCCGGCATCCAGGGAATCTCCCTGGCAGAGCGCGCACCGCACAAAAGCGCAGATAAGGCATTTACCGGCAGACAGAGATCCGCGGCTTCTTCCGTTCTTGCCACCTGGTTTTCCTGTCCCGGCGCAAAATCCACCTGCCAGACACCGTTATTCTGCGGGAGCATTTCATCCTTTACTTCCAGGCGGATTGTTCCGCTCCCCTTGCATCTGCAGAGCCTCAGCGCTTCCGGCACATGAACAATCCGAAGCATTCCATTGTAAAACCTCTGACAGGTGATTCCCGTACTTTCCGTAAAAAACGAATCCGGGCGGATCCACTCCGGCACTCCAAAGCGGATTTTCTTGTAATAAGCGGAAAAACTGGTTTTCACAAAGGAAAACAGACCAAGATACGCCTCGGTGTTCAATGCAAGGAAGCCGTTTTTCAGCTGAAAGGTCGTGGTGCAGTCGAACACTTCTCCATCCGTCTTCCTTGCGATCAGAAAGCCCTGCGGTTTGTGATCCCTGTCTCTCCAGAGATAGATATACCGTTTCTGTTCCAGCAGATTCTCCTTCGCCAGCGCCGGATCGTAAACCGACCGCCGTACCGCCAGGTTGCAGTCTTTATAAAACTCCCGGTAAATTTCCAGAAGCGGAGACAGATCGTCCCCTGGAAACAGCTGTTCCACCGTTCCTTCCACCGGTGCCGACGGAAGCGCGTCGAACGGGACTGTCCACTCACAGACACAGGCATTGTTCTCATATCCGAATTTCCGATAGTAATTGGTGCTGAACGGGTACAGCGCAGAAAGCACAAATCCCCGTTCGTACATATCCGTCAGCGCGGATTCGAAACACCGCCGGATCACTCTCTGGCGGCGCCACTGGGGCAGCGTTGAGACGCCGCCGATTCCTCCCATCTGGACGTCATGGTCATCGAAGCCTGCGGTAAAATGGCTGACGGTAATGCTCCCCAGCAGTTCTTCGTCATCGTCCCCAAAGCAGCCCCAGCATTCCGTTTTGATGGTATCCTGGGAAGGAACCTCCATCTGGACGGATTCCTGCGACTGCTTTTTCGCTTTTTCCGTATCAAACGGAATTTCAAAGCATACCGCCTGGATCCGATCCGATTTCCACTGTTCCTCTTTCCGCAAAATTCTCGTAATCATTCTTCCGTTTCCTCCTGCTGTATGAGTTTCATCCATACAAATCGATCGATCAGCACGATCTATCAACACCGATTCATCCAGCGGAACCGCTGCGACGATCATTCAAAAAATGCATTCAGCTCTTCCCTGAATTTCTCCGGAACCTCCCGCGGGAACGGGAAAACTTCCGCAGAAGCCAGCCGTTCCGCCACCATGGCGAGAAGACAGCTACTCCGCTCCAAGGACCAGGCGGAAATCAATGCCGCCGTATCGTGACGGGTATGCATGCCGAAACCATCCCGGTTCAACGTCATGGCAGGAACGCCTTTCCATGCAAAACTGTTGGAATCACTTCCCCAGATCTGATATTTCAACGATACACCCATGCCTGCTTCGTGGGCATACGCGGAAAGGATCTGACAGATCTCCGGATTTCCGGTCACTCCGATGACCGTCCCTCCGATGGTCTGTCCGGCAAGATCCACGTTCATGTTAAAGCGGTGCGCCGCCAGTTCTTCGCTGTGCCGCTCCACATAGTTCAGGCTTCCATACAGACCTTTTTCTTCCGCGCCAAACCACAGGAACTCCATCGTCCGGCCGGGCCGGTGTACAGAGAAATACCGGCAAAGTTCCATGACGATCGCCGCTCCTGCCATATTGTCGTAAGCGCCTGGCCCTTCCGGCACGGAATCGTAGTGAGCGCTCACAGTCAGTACCTCATCCGCCCGCTGGCTGCCGTCGATCCGCAGGATCAGATTACGGGAGGTTCTTTTCTCCTTTTCCTGACGCAGGATCAGACGGACTCTGGATGCACCCCGTTCCACCAGTTCCACTGCGTCTTTGTAATGGACGGTCACTCCCTGTATCGGCGTTTCTTCCACCCCGCGCAGCGAACGTCGCGCCGGACGAAGATCTTCTCCCTCGTCAATGGGCGTTCCCGAAATCATCACAAATCCCGCCGCACCCGCTTCCGCAAGCTTCTGATAAAAGGCTTTTCTCACAATTCCGTTGACCAGCACAATCTTTCCCCGGGCATACGCCAGGCTGATCTCATCACCATTTTCCACATAGAGGAACGGCGCTTCCACTCCGTTTTCCAGCGTGCTTCCGCATCCGGCGCATCCGACGACGGAATATTCCTTCTGATATGGCTCCGTGACCACCAGGCGCGCCTCCAGAATCCGGGATTCCTCAAAGGAAAAGGGCTCCTCACGGAACGTAATCCCCGGACCGGACACATTCTGTTCCAGATACTTCCGGATCTTCTCTTCAGCCGCCTGTTCCCCTTCCGTTCCCGCTTCCCGGATAAAGTCAAACTGTCTGAGAAATTCCAGCGCTCTTGCACCGCTGATCATTGTTTTATCCATAGACTCACTCTCTTTTCCGTTCTCTTTCGCAAAAGTTCAGCTGGCTGAACTGTCATTTTCTTTCCTTTTCTCCCGCGCTTCCAGGATACGGAGCAGCATTTCACCGGTTCCCACATTATATCCACTGGCGGCATAGATTCCATTGCGTTTCCCGTCCGTGACCAGGACCAGCGGCAGCTTTTCGTGATCCACGTACATTCTGCGTCCCAGCAGATAAACGTTTTCCACGAAATCGTCGTAATAGACCGGAATTTCCGGAAACGTCCGCAGGGCTTTTGCAACCGTGGGATCCTGCAGGGCATCCTCCGAGCGGACCACGAACAGAATCCGGGACATCCAGGCGCGGAACGCCTCTGCCTGCTCCATCATTTCATTGAGGATATGTTCCGTCGGCTCCCGGCTCTCCTCCAGCCAGATCATCACCCGGCAGGCACCGTCCGTCAGTTCCGAAGCGGTGACCGGGGTTCCCTTCCCGTCTTTCACCTGGAATTCCGGCAGATCGATGGATTCCAGCATATCGGAAAGGTCTGCTTCCCGCAGCTCCAGCGTCAGCTCCCGGCAGCTTCCCGGCTCCAGAAGGATCTGGCACTGCCGCGCGAACTGATTTCCGTTTGGCAGACGGTTGGACGTGATCAGCCGGTAGGTTCCTGCTTCCAGCCACAGCTCCAGGCGTCCGTCCTCCGCCCAGTTTTTGTCCGTCAGCTGCAGAGACCGCCATCCATACTCCGTTCTGCGGGCAATGCTCCAGTTCTGAAAATATTTCCAGACGATATCTCCCGCCGACTTCAGCGTCAGGCGGCAGTTCTTTTCACATTCCGCAAGCACAGGCGCAAAGCCGCCGTCTCTCCAGTACTCCATCGCTCCGTCGTCCGGATTCAGCCGCGCCGGAATGCCGAGGCTTCTCGCAGCAGCCACAAACAGGATTTCCCTGGAACGCCGGCTTCCGATTCCCGTTCTCACGCATGCCGCCGGCGCTGTGATCAGACTGCTCCGCTCTTCCTCCGGACGTTCCTGTATCTGACGGCAGATTTTCTCCCATAAAAGCTTCGGCTCCTTCCGGAAGTTCCTTTGCTCCTCAGCAGACATCCACTCCAAAAGGGAACGACGGTACGGAGTCATCACTTCATGCTCTACCCTTGGGTTCAGAACACAGGATACGAACCGCGCATACTCCTCTGTTCCCGGATCAGGCACCGCTTCCCCAAGGCTGGATATCGTCTCCTCCAGGTGATGTTTCAGGATTTCACAGCGGCAGTCCGTCCGGTCTTTCTCTGTCAGAGTTTCCAGCAGCGCTCTGCCGCAGGCTGCCTTGTTTCCCTCCAGGGTATCCAGATAACTGCGGAACTTCTGGAGTTCCGGATTCTCCCAATCCTTTGTTTTTTCTCTGCGCTTCTGTTCCGCCTCTTCGAGACGGCGTTTCCCATCCTCCGCCTGTTCCGGCGTCGGCTGATCCGTGTTCACCGGCGTATCCACGGGAGCGATCAGATCACAGTCTGTCCAACCGTATTCCTGTTCCCGGGTTCCCAGACAGATCTCGCAGCTGCTGTTTTCCCGAACGTCAAGAAACGCCTCTCCAGCCTGACCGTCCTTCTGCCCCCAGAGATGCAGCGTGCCAAGTCCAGTGGTCAGAAACGTTTTTCCCTCGCCATCCGTCACTGTCTCCGCAATTGGCGCATACTCCGCATAATTCATCACCTCAAACTGTACCTGCGCGGATTCCGCGGGACTACCATCCTCCATGCGGACGGTGACCTCCACAGTCTTTACCGCCGCATAACGGCTCAGTTCATTGAGCATGGTCACCATGCCCTCTTTCCCGATCCGTTCCTCCTGCTCCGGCAGGATGTTGTCAAACCACCGGGCATGTACCATCATCGCCCGGGAGGACGCGTTGGTAAACCATCCCTTATTCAGGATCGGTAGCGGTTCACAGGCTCCGGTAAACTGCCACTTTCCATCGGTCCAAACCTCCACCCACGCATGGTTGTCATCGCAGTGAGACCATTTGGGCGCATAGACCTGGCGGGCAGGAATTCCGGCGCTTCGCATGGCGTTGACGGTAAATGTAGACTCTTCCCCACAGCGTCCGCTGCCTCTCTGCCAGACAGCCAGCGCCGACAGCGTCCGGTCGTCCGACGACTGGTACGTCGCCTCCGCGGCACACCAATAGTTGATCTCAATTGCGGCCTCACGGCCCTCAAGCTCTCTCAGCTGTTCTTTCATACCGTCATAGAACAGGCGGCGGCATGGAAGGATCTCCTCCTCATTGACCCGATGGTACAAAACGTAATTCAGGAAAATTTCCTCCGGCAGGCGGCGAACCGATTCCTTCGTCTCCCAGAGCCAGACTCCATGTTCCGCAAAATCCAGAAAGGTCTCAAAAGGATAATTTCCTCTGTCGCTCCAGGGCATTGCCCCGTACATCCATTTCATCGCCAGTGCGACAGGTTCCCGGCAGGCACTGATCTTCTCATTCACCGGACCGAAAACATCCGGGAATTCCCGGCACAGCTGTCCGTACCGGTGTTCAATTCTTTTTCTGTTGTATTCCAAAAACATTTCTTTTCTTCTATGGCACTTGATATTCAAACACGCTCCAGGACTTCTCTCGCCGCCCGAACCTTCTCCGCCGAAGTACGGTATATTTCATATTCGCTGAGGGACGGCAGCCCCATATTGACGCCTTCCTTCCGATAACGCATCTCACTGTCCAGCGTCACCTTGCCGGACATATGCCAGGCTCTGATCCCGGCAGCAGGAGCGAGTCTTTCGATCACTTCCGCGCTGACGCCTCCACCTGCCTGGATGCAAATTCTTCCGCCGCTCCGCTTCTCCAGCTCCCGCAGAAGTTCCGCCCCCTCCAGACAGTTGTTTCTCTGCCCGGAAGTCAGGATCGTGTCGATCCCCAGCTTTACCGCATCCTCCAGGGCTGCAAAGGGATCGGCACAGACGTCAAAGGCACGGTGCAGTGTCACGGACATGCCCTTTGCCTCTTCCATCAGACCTTCCATCTGTTCCATGTTCAGCGTGCCGTCCGGTTTCAGAATACCGATCACCACACCCTCGGCGCCCAGTTCACGGTACATCTTCACTTCCTCACGGATCACCGCATACTCGTAATCCGTATAACAGAAATCCCCGAACCTCGGACGGATCAGCGCATGGATCCTGATCTTGCTGTGTCTGCGCACCTCTTCAAAAAATTTCGGCACCGGCGTCGTCCCGCCGATCACCAGATTCTGGCAGAGTTCCACCCGGGTCGCGCCGCCTTCCTCCGCTGCCAGAACGGATTCCACAGAATCGGCGCACACCTCTAAAATATAATCTTTCATCGTCGTCTCTTTCACACTTTTCTATTTACGTTTCCGCTGATTTTCGGATTCCATGCAGCCAACTACTTCAAAGTCACTTCCAGCACCGTATCGATCTCGTCCGGCAGCACCGGATCCGGTCCCAGGTTGGCAAACACGATGTCCGGATAATCACTGTGTACCCAGCTTGTGGAAACCGGGATTTCCGCACCGGTCGCCAGCCAGCGGATCGATGCGATCTCCTCCTTCTTCAGTCCCGGCAGCGGCACCGGGCCGATGGTGTTTTCATACATATGGAAATAGAGTTTCTTTCCTTTCGCTGTCACACGTCCGAAATCCGGCTTCTCAATCTCCGCCTTGCCGCAGCCATAGATACTGTCGCCGTTCTTCTTCATCCATCTTCCGATCACCGCCAGACGTTCCAGAGATTCCTCAGGAATGTTCCCTTTGGCGTCAGGTCCCACATTCAGAAGCAGGTTTCCGCCCTTGGACACACATTCCACCAGTTTTTTGATCAGCATGGAAGCAGGTTTAAAGCAGCGGTCCGTCGCATGGTATCCCCAGTTGTTGTTCATGGTCACACATGCCTCCCAGGCAATGTCATGTCCATGGACGTCCTGGATCCCGTTCGGCGGGATCATCTGTTCCGGACTGACAAAATCCCCGTGGTAAGGCGCCGGATTTCCGGATGCCAGGGAGCCATAGCCTTCGCCGCTGACCTCAAGACGGTTGTCAATGATCACATCCGGCTGCAGACTGCGCACCATATCGATCAGCTCCGTACCTTTCCATGCTTCGCCTCTCAATTCGTCATAGGAAAAGTCAAACCAGAGAACGTCGATCTTTCCATAATTGGTACAGATCTCTCTGACCTGGTTGTGCATATAGGTCAAGTAACGGTCAAAATCACGGTTTTCATTGCTGCACTCCGGATGGTTCCGCATCGGATGATTTCTGTCTCCATAGTGAGGAAAATCATCGTGGTACCAGTCGATCAGCGAAAAATACAGCCCCACCTTCAGGCCGGCCTCGCGGACTGCCTCCACATACTCCGCTACCAGATCGCGGCCGCATTTTGTGTTCGTCGATTTAAAATCCGTGTACTGGCTGTCGAACAGGCAGAAGCCGTCGTGGTGCTTCGCGGTCAGTACCACATACTTCATTCCCGCATCCTTTGCCGCCTGCGCCCATTTTTTCGGATCGTAATCGGTGGGGTTGAATTCATAAAAATATTTCATATAGTCTTCTTTCGGGATTTCTTCCACACTCCGGACCCATTCTCCTCTTGCCGGTATCGCATAGAGCCCCCAGTGGATAAACATGCCGAATCTGGCATCTCTGTACCATTCCATTCGTTTTTCATATGCTGCCCTGTCAAACTGATACATCGCTTTTTCTCCTCTCCTCGTTGGTATGAATATGGAATTCATATGTCTGTCTGATTGTATCACGAATCCGCCCTTTTGAAAATGGGGTTTTGTGTATTCGGACGAAAACGCCGGGAGGGACGGCAGGCGCGCGCACATAGTGCCCTACCGAACCTTCCGTATAAATAATTTCAAAAAAGAAAGACCGCAGGTGTTTGCCCACGGTCCGACA
>CABUPZ010000066.1 GCA_902493585.1 uncultured Fusicatenibacter sp.
TTTTTCTAATAAGGAATTCTCATTTTGACTTGTACTATTTATATTCTAACACCATCATAGGTACATCTGCCTTTGACATAGATACCATTTTCCCAAAAAGCTTTCCCGAAAGTGGTATTTGGGAAAAACTCTATGTCAAGATGCAACCCCTTTTTCTCTCAAAAGGCAAAATCTTTTTCCCTCGCCTTTTTCAGAGGTTTCTTCCACCTAGGCAACCTCAGAGGTCATAAGCCAATGACTGTCATCTTCTTTTCTTCCCTTTTTCAATTTTACTTCTCAGGCCCCCGCAGAGGCGAGGAAGCCTTTGTTTACAAGGGTTTCCGAGCTTCGCTCATGTACTTAGGTTCTGCATTCAGAGGTAAAAAAAGACCCTGAGTGGATCAAAATCCACTCAAGGTCTTGTACCTTCGTATTCAGTTTCTGAGGTGAACCTCCGTTTTCCCCAGGGAAAAAGCTTTCGCATTTCCAGGGAAAACAGAGGTGCATGATAACAGAATCTATTGTTGACTCCGACTCACCAGCAGAGAAGTTCCTGTCATCTCTTTCGACTGTTCCATACCCATCAGCTCCAGCAGCGTCGGAACGATATCCGCAAGCTTTCCGCCCTCTCTCAGTGTATAGGAAGGATCTGCATTTACCAGGATAAACGGTACCGGATTTGTGGTGTGTGCAGTAAACGGTTCACCGGTCTCATAATCCACCAGCTGCTCTGCATTTCCGTGGTCTGCGCAGATAAACATCTGTCCATCCACTTCCTTGATCGCATCTACCGCTCTTCCTACGCATGCATCTACCGTCTCGATGGCTTTGATCGCTGCGTTTTCCACACCTGTATGTCCAACCATATCCGGATTCGCGAAATTGATGATGATCACATCATATTTCTGAGATTTGATGGCATCCACCAGTTTGTCGCAAACTTCCGGTGCGCTCATCTCCGGCTGAAGGTCATAGGTGGCAACCTTCGGGGATTTTACCAGAATACGGTCTTCGCCCTCGTTCGGTTCCTCAACACCGCCGTTGAAGAAGAAGGTCACGTGAGCATATTTCTCAGTCTCAGCAATACGCGCCTGTGTCATATGGTGAGCAGCCAGATATTCGCCGAATGTATTTTTGATCTCTTCTTTTTTGAAAGCAACCAGTTTGCCCGGGATGGTCTCATCGTAATCTGTGAAGCATACGAAAGTCAGCTCCAGTTTCTTCTCTCTCTCAAAGCCCTTGAACTCCGGATCACAGAACGCGCGGGTCAGCTCCCTTGCACGGTCCGGACGGAAGTTAAAGAAGATCACGGAATCCTTATCCTGAATGGTTGCAACCGGATGTCCCTCTTTTTCCATAACGGTCGGAACCACAAACTCGTCGGTCTTTCCTTCGTCGTAGGAAGCCTGTACTGCCTCAGCGGCATTGGTTCCCTTTACGCCTTCGCCTTTGGTCAGAGCTTTGTATGCCAGCTCTACACGATCCCAGCGATTGTCACGGTCCATCGCATAATAACGGCCGGATACGACGCCGATCTCTCCAACGCCCAGCTCATCCATTTTCTTCTGCAGCTCTTCGATATAGCCTTTTCCGGATGCCGGAGGTGTGTCACGGCCATCCAGGAAGCAGTGTACATAAACCTTCTCCAGGCCCTGACGTTTTGCCAGTTCCAGAAGTCCGAACAGATGCGTGATATGGCTGTGAACACCGCCGTCGGACAGCAGTCCGAACAGATGCAGGGCGCTGTTATTCCTCTTTGCATTTTCAACAGCTTCCAGCAATTCCAGATTCTCAAAGAAATCACCGTCTTCGATCGCTTTGGTGATCCTTGTCAGTTCCTGATATACGATACGGCCTGCACCCATGTTCAGATGTCCTACTTCCGAATTTCCCATCTGACCTTCCGGAAGTCCCACTGCCATTCCGCTGGCCTGTCCTTCCACGTACGGGCACTGGCTCATCAACTGATCCATGATCGGTGTTTTCGCCTCGCAGACAGCGTTGTGGTCACAGGTTTTGTTCAGTCCATAGCCATCCAGAATCATTAATACGGTTGGTTTTTTGCTCATGATTTTCTCCTCTCTATCAGTGATAACAAACGATGTTTTGTTATTTTCTTGTCAGAAACATTCTATCACGAAATCACACGGCGGTAAATGGCTTTTTTTCTTTTTTTGAGTGGGAGCGGTTGGATGAAGGCGGGAGGTTGATGACAATATCCGATGGGGAATGCATATTCTGGGAGAACTGATTGTTCAATATTCTTGCAAGAAACGGCTACTCTGTTTTATTTTGGAGTGCAGGTTATACTTTCTTTGTTGCTTCTTTTGTTTTCTCGAAATATAATGAATTTGTGTAGGAGGAGAAGGTCATGATTGAAGTTTATTATGCGGAAGATGATGAAAGCATCGCCAAATCCGTAAAAGAATATTTGGAGCAGCAGGACTGTAAGGTTGTAGTTTTTGGAGGGATTGCTGATCTTAGAAAGGCGTTGATCAGTCATCTGCCCTCTGTTCTTTTGCTGGACTGGAATATGCCGGACGGCGAGGGGAACGAATTGTGCCGCTGGATTCGGGAACGATGGAGTGACTTGCCTGTTATCTATCTGACGGTTCGAGGAGATTCCCATGATATTGTCGCCGGATTCCAGAATGGCGCAGATGATTATGTGGTAAAGCCATTTGACCTCGCAGTCCTGTATTCGCGTATTCTGGCATTGCTGAGGCGATCAAGGAGTGCAAAAGAAACAAAATTGTTCTGCGATGACCTGATGCTGGATAAAGAAAAAACCGCTGTCTACTGTCAGCAGGAAGAAATCGTTGTCAGTCAGCCGGAATATCAGCTTCTCCTGCTGCTGATGGAGAATAAAGGGAAGACCGTCACCAGGAGGCAGCTTTTGGAGCAGGTTTGGGACAGCAGCGGAAACTATGTAAATGACAATACGTTGACGGTTACCATGAAACGGCTGAGAGAAAAGCTGCATCACCCCCTCTGCCTGAAAACAATTCGAAGTTTTGGATATCGCATGGAGGATACGAAATGAATGAAAAGAGAAAACAGGGAATCCTATTGCTTTTTCCAATAGTTGTTCTTTTGTTGGGGACGGTTTTCACATCAATACTGTTTTATCATACATATCAACAGACATCCTATGAACATATTTCGGCATTCTGCGAAATCATCCTGGAAAACGCCCCTGAAGCAGAACCACAGCTGTTATCCGCCTTAAAAGACTTTCACTCATTGACCGATCAAGAGGTAGCTGGAAACAATTATTTAGAAAAATACGGATACCGCGCAGATGAATTTTGCAAAGGCCTTCCACTCTATACGTTCCTTCTTCCTTTTCTTCTGTTTCTTGCGGTTGCCTGTGCCTTTGCTCTCGTAATCCGGACATTCCACAGGCGAACTCAAAAACGTATCGTTGATTTAACCGAATATCTGGAGCAGGTCAACACAGGAACCGGCGGAACATTGATACAGACGCAGGAAGATGATTTTTCTCATTTACAGGATGAAATCTACAAAACAGTTACGATGCTCTGTCAGACCAGAGAAACGGCCATTGCTGCAAAGATGAATTTCGCCGAAAATCTGGCAAATATCGCACACCAGCTAAAAACACCGATCACAGCAGCCTTCCTGTCTTTGCAGCTTATGAAGAAAGAAACTGCCAATGAGTATGTCACTTCAATGGAAAAGCAGCTGAAACGTTTAAACCGTCTGGAAGAATCTCTGCTCATGCTTTCCAGGATCGACGCCGGAACTCTTCCGTTCAAGCAGGAAAAAGTCGATCTCTATACAGCGCTGAATCTGGCTGCCGAAAACCTGAGTGATTTATTTCGGAAAAATCATATTTCCGTTGAAATTCCGGAAAACGGCTATATGGAATTTTCCGGTGATCTGGAATGGACCATGGAAGCCCTCATGAATTTGATGAAAAACTGTATGGAACACTCACAAGCCGGTGGAGTCGTCCATTGCGATTATTCAGAAAACCCTCTCTACGTCGAAGTTCGGATATGGGACGATGGAACGGGCTTTGACCCGGAGGACCTACCACACCTTTTCGACCGGTTTTATCGGGGCAGGCGCGCTGTGGGAAATGGAATCGGAATCGGGCTGGCGCTTGCCCGCTCTATCTTTGAATTGCAGAACGGGACGGTTACCGCTTATAATCTGCGAAACGGCGGCGCTTGTTTTGAAATAAGGATCTACAGTCACTGAGATGTCACTTTCCTTTGTTATACTGTACGTATCAAAACAGCGATAACACTTCAGACAGGTCTGCGTATTTACTGCGCAGACCGTATGCAAACGCAGGAAATGTTACGAACAGCGTAACAGAAAGGAGAACACGCCGTGGAAATACTAAGATGTGAAAATGTGCGAAAAGTATATGGTTCCGGAAACAATCAGGTTGTGGCACTGGATCACATTGATTTGTCTGTACAAAAGGGGGAATTTGTGGCAATCGCAGGGGCATCTGGTTCGGGAAAATCCACCTTGCTGCACATTCTCGGCAGTGTGGATCAGCCGACGGAGGGAACCGTTGTGATAGAGGAGACGGATATCTCCACACTGAACCAGACGCAGGCAGCAATCTTCCGGCGAAGAAAAGTAGGGTTGGTTTATCAGTTCTATAATCTGATTCCGACGCTCACTGTCCGGAAAAATATCCTCATGCCGCTTCTGTTAGACAAGAGAAAACCAAATCAGGAATACTTTGACCAGATTGTCCATTCCCTTGGGATTGAAGAAAAACTGGATGCCCTCCCCAGCCAGTTATCGGGCGGCCAGCAGCAGCGCGCGGCAATCGCCCGGTCTTTGATCTATCGTCCCGCATTGCTGCTCGCGGATGAACCGACCGGAAATCTGGACCGGAAAAACGGAGAAGAAATTATAGATCTGCTGAAATTGTCAAACCGCAACCTGAATCAGACCATCCTTCTGATCACCCATGATGAAAAGATTGCTCTGGAAGCAGACCGCATGATAACCATAGAAGACGGAAAGATTATCAGCGATCAGAAACGGAGGTAAGAATATGTGGAAAGACTATTCGACAGAATTTATCAAAAAGAACCGGGCTTCCAGCTTATCCGTTCTTGCTGCGGCGTTTATTTCCGCCTTGTTTCTGTCATTGCTCTGTGGTTTGTTTTACAACCTCTGGAATTATGAGATAGAATCCATTACTTTGGAAGAGGGAGACTGGCAAGGGCGCATTGCGGGAACATTTGAAGAAGATGTGGTGTCTGACATTGAAAACTTTGCCAATGTGAAAGCTGCTGCTATCAATGAAGAATTATCGGACGGGCAAACCCTTGTGATCGATATTCGCTTTCACAATATGAGGACCGTTTATCAGGATATGCCCCTGATTGCAGAACAATTGGGTGTCCCTGATGACGCGGTATCTTATCATGAATTACTTCTGTCAAGATATTTCGTCCATGACCCGCAGGATGCAGAACCACCCTTATTGATGACCTTTTATCTGGCAGTGCTTCTGATCGTATCGGGGTCTTTGATTTTGATCATTCACAACTCCTTTGCCGTATCCATGAACGCCCGTGTTCATCAGTTTGGTATTTTTTCCAGCATAGGGGCAACGCCGGGTCAGATCCGTACCTGCCTTTTGCAGGAAGCAGCCGTTCTTTGCATCCTCCCCATTTTATTCGGAAGTTTGCTCGGGATTGCCCTTAGCTTTGGGATCATACAGCTTGTCAATATCCTTGCGGATGGCATTGCCGGCAGACATGAGGCGGTATTTGCTTACCACCCTCTCGTATTTGCTGTTACCATTCTGGCTTCTGTCCTGACCGTATTTGTTTCCGCATGGATACCAGCCAGAAAACTGAGCAGACAAACTCCTCTGGAAGCCATAAAGAATACCGATGAGCTGCAGCTGAAGCGTAAGAAAACCTCCCCCATTCTTACAATTTTCTTTGGAATCGAGGGCGAACTGACCGGGAATGCGCTGAAGGCACAAAAGAAAGCCTTGCGAACCTCAACGCTTTCATTGACCCTTTCTTTCCTGGGCTTTACGTTAATGCTGTGCTTTTTCACTCTTTCGGAGATCAGCACCAACCATACCTACTTTGAACGCTACCAGAATGCCTGGGATGTCATGGCAACTGTAAAGGACACAAAGATAGAAGATTTTACTTATGAAGATGAAATCCTTGCTTTGGATGATGCAGACAGCGCAATCTACCAGAAAGCGGATGCTTTCTGTTCTGTTTCGGAAGACGCCATCAGCGATGAACTGAAAAATCTGGGAGGACTGGAGACAATCGCAGAAAGCTCTGCCCGTGCCGCCGATGGCTCTTATTCGATTCAGGCTCCGATTGTCATTATGGATGACAGCAGTTTTGCAGAATATTGTGAACAGATCGGCATTCCCTCGCCAGAAATGGGGTGTGTTGTCCTGAACCGTATCTGGGACAGCACGAACAGCAATTTCCGGTACAAAGAATACGTTCCGTTTCTTTCGGAGGAACAGAATACCATCCCCCTACAAAATCAGGAATCGGCATCTGACACCGTTACGCTCCCTGTTCTTGGCTACACACAGGAACCGCCGGTTTTGAGAGAAGAGTATGAGAATTATGCCTTGGTTCAATTTCTTTCGCTTTCTACATGGAAACAGATCAAGGACGTAATCGGAAATTCAGAACCGGACATTTCTATCCGCGTGCTGGCGGAAAAAGACAGAACCTTGACGGAATTGAATACGATTGAAACAGAACTGACAGACATCCTTGGAAATGCGTTTACGTTTGAGATGGAAAACCGCATCCAGGAAAAGACAGACAATGACACTATGTTGAATGGATATAAGAGCATGATCGGGGCGTTGTGTGCGCTGCTTGCCTTGATCGGAATTGCCAACGTATTCTCCAACACGCTGGGATTTATCCGGCAAAGGAAAAGAGAGTTTGCGAGATATAGGTCCATCGGTATGACGCCGGATAGTATGCGGAAAATGTTTTGTATTGAAGCCCTTGTGATCGCGGGCCGTCCTGTCCTGATCACACTGCCGGTCACTGCATTATCTGCTGGATTCATGATAACGGCAAGCTGCCTGAACCCGATGGAATTTTTGGCGGCGGCTCCGATTGTCCCTGTCGTGCTTTTTCTTGCGGCGATTTTCGGATTTGTCGCACTGGCATATTATCTGGGAGGCAGACAAATCCTGAAATGCAATCTGGTGGAAGCATTGCAAAGTGATGATATGGGATAAAATTTCCTGCGACTGCAGACAAACAGACCGGGCATTGTGTTCGCCGCGCTTCAGCAGTTAATTCTCTGAAGCTTTGGCCGAACACAATGCCCGGTTTCTTCGGTCACACCGTCCCTGTTATAAAACTTTGGAGAGGAAATCCTTGGCTCTTGGACTCTTTGGATTTGTGAAAAATTCTTCCGGAGTCGTATTTTCCACGATCACTCCTTCATCCATAAACAGAATCCGGTTTGCCACCTCTCTGGCAAATCCCATCTCGTGAGTAACGATAATCATGGTCATTCCCTCTCTCGCAAGGGCTTTCATCAGATCCAGTACCTCTCCGACCATCTCCGGATCCAGCGCCGAGGTCGGCTCATCGAACAGGATCACGTCGGGATTCATTGCCAGTGAACGCACGATCGCCACACGCTGTTTCTGTCCGCCGGACAGGGTGGACGGATAAACATCTGCCTTGTCTTCCAGGCCGATGCGTTTTAACAGGTTCATCGCCTGCTCTCTTGTCTCCGCGCGGATCTTTGCCTTGTCGGTATCGATCGGCTGAATCGGCTGTTTGTCTTTCCGGAACACATTCTTTACCCGGTTTGCCATGTTTGCCCGTTTCGTTTTGCGAAGTTCCTGGCATTTTACATAGACCGGAGCCAGCATAATGTTCTGGATCACTGTCTTATTGTTGAACAGATTGAAATGCTGGAATACCATTCCCATATGACGGCGGTGGACATTGATGTCCACCTTCATATCGGCGATATCCACGCCGTTGAAAATAATACTTCCTCCCGTGGGATCCTCCATACAGTTCAGGCATCTGAGGAAGGTACTTTTTCCGGAACCGGAAGGACCGAGCACAACTACAATGTCCCCTTTGTTGACGGTTACATCGATGCCCTTCAGAACTTCTGTATCACCGAAGCTTTTTTTCAGATTAATTACGTCTATCACTCTTCTTCAGGCTCCTTTCCAGTAATTTGATCAGCAGAGAGATCAGCAGTACCAGAACAATATAAATCAGCGCCATCACCAGGTAAGGTACCATAAACTCATAGCTGTTGCTTCCAATATAGTTAAACGCCACATACAGATCCGCCGCACCGACAAAGCTGACAACGGATGTTTCCTTGATCAGGGAAATAAACTCATTTCCCAGGGTCGGCAGAATATTTTTTACTGCCTGTGGAATTACGATCCTGCACATACTTGCCCCGAATCCCAGTCCCACTGCGCGGCCTGCCTCCAACTGTCCCGGATCCACAGACTGGATTCCGCTTCGCATGATCTCGGAAATATACGCGCCGCTGTTCAGGCCAAACACCAGCATGGATACCTGTACGCCGGTCAGACGGACTCCCATCATCGGAAGCAGTACATAGTAAAATACCAGCAGCTGCACAACAATCGGTGTTCCCCGGAACAACGCCACATAAAATCCGCAGATACCGTTGAGGATCCGCGGCAGCCGTTTATATTTCGGCACCACCCGCACGGTTGCGATCAGCGTACCGATCAGGATACCGATAATCAGACCTGTTATGGCGATCAGCAGCGTATTCTGCAGACCTTCCAGTACCCTTACATATCCGTTCTGCTCCAGAAAGATTTCGATAAATTTATCTATTTTCTGTCCAAAATTACCCATTTTCCCACCTTTTTCAACGTGTAAAAATGCGGACAGGCTTTTCTGTCCGCATCTTCACTTTTCCATTTGTACCAGTTTTACTGCATCGCGTTGATCGCTTCTGTGATGCTCGCTGCAGGAGCTGCATCAATGATCACGTATTTCAGATTTCCGTTTACCAGATCCTGTACAGCCAGGGAACCGTTTCTATATGTCACACAGGTTGCCGGCAGTCCCGGGAAATCCAGGTCGTCGCTTCCCTCTACATAAAACTGTCCGGTCGTTCCGCTCTGTACGCCGATGGAATCACTGTCTGACAGTCCATTCAGGATTTCTTCCACATCAGCCGCTTCCTGACAGTCATCAAACGTTGTATCAGACGCTGTAGTGATCAGACGCTGAGAAGCCTGATAGTAGGTATCGGAAAAGGTTACATACTCTTTTCTGTCCTCGCTGACCGTCAGTCCCGCCATGGCAATATCACACTGCTGCTGTCCTACGGAAAGACATACCGCGTCGAAATCCATGTTCTGGATAACCAGCTCCTGTCCCAGCTCTTCCGCCAGAAGGGAAGCAATCTCCATATCAATTCCGTAGTAGTCTTCACCCTTCGTATATTCGAACGGCTCAAATGCTGCATTGGTTGCAACCACAAGCTGATCTTTGGAAGTATCCAGTGTCGCGGATTTCACTGCTTCCGGCTCGCCGCCTCCGAAATACTTGTCGAAAATCTCATCCAGTGTTCCGTCCTCCTTGATCTTTGCGATAAATGTATTTACCTGCTCAAGAAGCTCCGGCTGATTTTTGTCCACACCGAATGCGTATTCTTCCTGTGTCAGATCCACATCGATCACTTTTACACCTTTTGCGCTCTCGCTTCCACTCTCATTTCCGCTGGCAGAACTGCTGCTACTTTCACTGTCTCCGCTTCCGCATGCCGCCAGAGAGAAGGTCATGACAGCTGCCAGCGCCAGCGCTGCAAACTTTTTCATATTTTTCATAATTTTTTCCTCCATCTTTTTATACATTTATGCACAGGTAAATGTATAATTATTCAACTGTCCCCTATTATAAACAGGATTGAGGCAAAAAACAAGTAGTAAAAATACACGATTTTTTATTTTTATCTCATATCTTTTTTCATAAAAGTGTGAGAACAGTAGCAGTTTCCCTGGCCGAACGGTTCCTGAGAACACGCTCCGGAAAGGCACCAATGCCCGGGCATCAGGCTGTTATCCATACACACGGATCAGTGATGAGATCTCCCGGATGATGGACATACCCTCCAGGATCCTGATCGCATCCATAAAATGACGTTCCTGTACTTTTTCCGTGATCACGACAATCTCTGCCAGCTCTCCTCTTTTCTCCTTCTGAATGAACTGCGCGATGGAAACACTGTTGTTTCCGAACACTGCCGTCACCGATGCCAGTACGCCCGGGCGGTCTTCCAACTCCATCCGGACAAAATACTTGCTCTTAATCTCGCTGATCTTGCGAACCGGAAGATCCTTATAACAGGTACATCCGATCCTTCCGCAGCAGTCTGCCAGAATATTCCGCACACAGTCAAACACATCGCCGACCACCGCGCTTGCCGTGGGAAGTTCTCCCGCACCGCGCCCATAAAACATGGTATCCTGCACCGCATCGCCCCGGACGAAAACCGCATTGTAAGAATCCTGTACGGATGCCAGCGGATGGTCTTTGTCAATCAGCATGGGATGGACTCTCGCCTCAATCCCTTCCGCAGTCAGCCGCGCCATTCCAAGAAGTTTGATCTCGCAGCCCATTTCTTTTGCATACTGAATGTCCTTGGCGGTAATCCGCGCAATTCCTTCCGTATAGACATTTTCAAACACCACCCGGGAATTGAATGCCGCCGAGGCAAGGATCGCTACTTTCCTTCCCGCGTCCAGTCCCTCGATATCCGAGGTTGGATCTGCTTCCGCATAGCCCAGATCCTGTGCCAGCTGGAGGGCTTCCTCAAACTCCATCCCTTCCTTTGACATTTTCGTCAGGATAAAATTTGTCGTGCCGTTGAAAATGCCGACCACTTCCGTGATATGATTGCCTGCCAGGCATTGTTTCATCGGACGTACGATCGGAATTCCTCCCGCCACCGAGGCCTCATACAGAAAATCTCTGCCGTTCGCCTTCGCCGCTTCCAGCAGCTTCTTTCCTTCGGAAGCAACGACATCTTTGTTGGCAGTCACCACGCTCTTTCCGGCATTCAATGCCTCCAGCATATAGGAAAGCGCCGGCTGGATTCCTCCCATCACTTCAATGACAATTTCGATTTCCGGATCATCCAGAATCTCCTGGATGTCATTGGTCAGAACGGACGGATTGTCCACCTTCTGCGCTGCCTTCTGTAAATTGCGGACCAGAATCTTTTTTAATTCCACTCTGGCTCCGAGTTTTGCCTCCATCTCCTCTTCCTGCAGCTTCAGCACTTTATAGACACCGGTTCCCACCGTGCCAAGGCCCAGCATCGCAGCTTTGATGACTCTGTTTTCCATAATTCCGCCTCTCTCCTCACGCTTATGCAAGCGCTACGATACACTCAATCTCTACTTTTCCATCCTTTGGAAGCGCCGCCACCGCAACACAGGAACGTGCCGGCTTGTCTTCACCGAAGTATGCGCCGTATACTTCATTTACCTTCGCAAAATCATTCATATCTGTCAGGAAAATGGTTGTCTTTACGACATTCTTTTTGCTGGTTCCCGCTTCTGTCATGATCGCATCCAGATTTTTCAGAGAGAGCGCTGCCTGCTCTTCCACAGCCTCCGGAATCACATTGCCATTTTCAACGTCAAAGCCAAGCTGACCGGAAATAAAGAGATAACCATTGCTCTTCACTGCCTGTACATACGGGCCGATCGCCGCCGGAGCTTTCTGGGTATTTACAACTTCTTTCATCTTGTTTTCTTCCTTTCTTTTTCTGTATTTTTTCATTTTCACGTAATCATTCATCCATCGGAACAGTTACCTGTTCCCTGCAAGATGTCAGGTTTCAAAAACGCCCGCCTTTCCGTGCATTTCTCCGGCCGGTCCGAACCTTTCATTTCTGAAGTTCCGGACAGACCGAAGATCCGCTTTTCAAAGACGGGCATTTAAGTTTTATTTTTTATAATTTACAATCTCGCCGAACTCCGGTTTCAGGGAAGCGCCGCCTACCAGTCCGCCATCGATATCCGGCTGTGCGAACAGTTCCGGAGCAGTCTTTGCATTGACAGATCCGCCATACTGGATACGGATCTCTGCTGCTGTAGCGTCATCGTAGATTTCCGCAATGCACTCACGAATGCCCTTGCATACTTCCTGCGCCTGCTCTGTGGTAGCCGTTTTTCCTGTGCCGATCGCCCAGATTGGCTCATAAGCGATAACCGCTTTCTTCGCCTGCTCTGCAGTCACGTTCTGGAATCCGACCTTTACCTGCTGACGGATAAAGTCCATGGTCACGCCCTGCTCTCTCTGCTCCAGAGTTTCACCACAGCACATGATCGGAGTAATTCCATGCTCAAATGCTTTCAACATTTTCTTATTTACCGTCTCGGAAGTCTCCGCAAAGTATTCTCTTCTCTCAGAATGTCCGAGAACTACGTATTTTACGCCTGCATCAACCAGCATTGCCGGGGAGATTTCTCCCGTGTAAGCGCCTTTTTCTTCGAAATACATGTTTTCTGCGCCTACCTGAATGTTGGTACCCTTTGCAGCCTCCACAACCGGAAGAATGTCGATCGCCGGAACACAGAATACCACGTCAACTTCTTCGTTGTTTACCAGCGGTTTCAGTGTATTTACCAGCTCTACTGCCTCACTTGGAGTCATATTCATCTTCCAGTTTCCAGCAATGATCTTCTTTCTTTCCATGACAATACTCCCCTTTATTTATCGTTTGCTGCTGCTACGCCCGGCAGTTCCTTGCCTTCCAGGAATTCCAGAGAAGCGCCGCCGCCTGTGGAGATATGAGTCATCTTGTCACCGTATCCCAGCTGATTTACCGCTGCTGCAGAATCACCGCCGCCGATGATCGTAACCGCGTCTGTCTCAGCCAGCGCTGCTGCAACTGCTTTGGTTCCCTCTGCAAATTTCGGCATCTCGAAGCATCCCATCGGTCCGTTCCATACGACGGTCTTTGCATCCTTTACCGCATCACTGAACAGTTTCTCTGTTTCAGGTCCGATATCCATGCCTTCCCAGCCATCCGGGATCTCGCCGCTCTTAACAATCTGCATATTGCAGTCATTGGAGAACGCGTCGCCGATTCTGTGGTCTACCGGAAGCAGCAGTTTTACGCCTTTTTCCTCTGCCTTTTTCAGCATGTCCAGAGCGTACTCCAGATAGTCGTCCTCACAAAGAGAAGTACCGATCTTTCCGCCCTGTGCCTTGGAGAAGGTATAAGCCATACCGCCGCCGATGATCAGTGTATCTACTTTGTCCAGCAGACGGTTGATAACGGAAATCTTGCTGGAAACTTTTGCTCCGCCCAGAATCGCTACGAACGGACGGGTCGGATGATCCACTGCGTTGCCAAGGAAATCGATCTCTTTCTGCATCAGATATCCTACCACGCAGGTATCTACATATTTGGTAACACCCACATTGGAGCAGTGTGCACGGTGTGCGGTTCCGAATGCGTCATTTACATATACGTCGCACAGGGAAGCCAGCTCCTGGCTGAATTTATCTTCGTTCTTTGTCTCTTCTGCACGATAACGTGTGTTCTCCAGAAGGATCACATCGCCGTCTTTCATTGCCGCAACAGCAGCCTTTGCGTTCGGTCCAACCACCTCAGGATCCGCAGCAAAT
>CABUPZ010000067.1 GCA_902493585.1 uncultured Fusicatenibacter sp.
TCCGGCAGCCCGGCATTTGTGCCGGCGCCGGAGCCTGTTTTTGGGAGGTTTTATGATAAGGATTAAGGATATTGCAGAAAAAGCAGGGGTGAGTCCGACGACAGTTTCCAATGTAATCCACGGGAAAACCGGCAGGGTTTCCAGGGAAACCGTGGAGAAGATCAACCGGATTCTGGAGGAGATGAATTATGTGCCGAGCATCAGTGCGCGGATGCTGGCAAGGGAGCATTCCGGGCTGATCGGTGTCGTGCTCGGATATACCAGAGAGGGCATGGCTTATGCGCTGGAGGATCCGTTTATTGCGGAATTAGTGGGAAACCTGGAGTATCAGATTCAGGAAAACGGATATTACATGATGCTGGTGACACGGCACGAAGGAAGAGATCTGATGGAGCAGATCCTTGGCTGGAATCTGGAAGCGATGATTTCCATTGGGCTGGAAGAATGGGAGATTTCCAGGATCCGAAGCCGTTTTTCCGGTTCAATGGCTGTGATCGACGGTTACTGCCGGTTACCGGAAAGCGTGATGAATGTGCGCACGGACGACTGGGGCGGAGGTTACCTGATGGCGAAATATCTGCTGAAAAAGGGCCACAGAAAATTGCTGTTTCTCACGGATAATGACCATGCGGTGGATCACGAACGGTGGCTCGGTGTCCGGGCAGCGCTGGAGGAAGAGCAAGTGGAAGACGCCGTCTCCCGCCATCTGTTGATTGCAAAGGAACCGGCGGAGCGGAGAAGGCAGTATCAGGAGATGCTTCCTTTTTTTCGAAAACAGAGTGCGCTGTTTTTTGCTTCGGACCTCTATGCGGTGGAGGCGCTGAATTTTTTGCAGGATCATGGAATCCGGGTTCCGGGAGAATTGTCGGTTGCGGGTTTTGATGATGTTTCCTATGCGAAACTTTCCAGGCCGGCGCTGACCACCGTGCGCCAGAACGTGGACGAAAAGGCGCGGCGTGCGGCGCAGGCGGTTCTCAAACGGATGCGTGAGGAAGCGGTGGAAGCGGAATACAAAGTATCAACGCTGCTGATTGAGAGAGAATCAGTGTCAGACAGAACGGATCAATCAGAAATTAGTGAAAATATATAAAATTTAAATTATTTACTTGTGTATAAATAATAGTTTTGCGCAAAACTGTTGAAAACCATAGGCCCATGTGATAGTATGGAATCGCAGAGAAAAAGATCACAGGAAATCGGGCGGGAAAGCCGGAGCCGGACGTGATGCGTGCCTGCCTGCACCTGTAAAAAATAGGAAAGCGAGGAAAAACATATGGAAAAAGCATGGTGGAAAGAAGCGGTGGTCTATCAGATTTATCCGAGAAGCTTCATGGACAGCAACGGGGATGGAATCGGAGATATCAACGGCATTACTTCACGGCTGGATTATCTGAAGGAGCTTGGCGTGGATGTTCTGTGGCTGTCTCCGGTGTACCAGTCCCCCAATGATGACAATGGTTATGATATCAGTGATTACCAGGCAATCATGGAAGAATTCGGCACAATGGAAGATTTCGACCGCATGCTGGAAGGAATTCATGCGAGGGGCATGAAACTGGTGATGGATCTGGTGGTGAACCATACCTCCGACGAACATCCGTGGTTTGTGGAGAGCCGCAAGTCAAAAGACAATCCGTACCGCGATTACTATATCTGGAGAGAAGGAAAAGACGGAAAAGAACCGAACAACTGGGGAAGCTGTTTTTCCGGTTCTGCGTGGGAATATGACAAGACCACGGATATGTATTACCTTCATCTGTTTTCGAAAAAACAGCCGGATCTGAACTGGGACAATCCAAAAGTCCGTGACGAAGTCTTTCAGATGATGAACTGGTGGTGTGAGAAGGGGATCGACGGGTTCCGTATGGATGTGATCAGTCTGATTTCCAAGAAACCGGGTCTTCCGGACGGCTATCAGGCGCCGGGGGCTCTGTATGGGGATTCCGGGTGTGCCAACGGTCCTCATGTCCATGAATATCTGCAGGAAATGAACCAGAAAGTGCTGTCCCACTATGATCTGATGACGGTGGGGGAATGTGCCGGCGTTACCATTGAAGAAGCGAAAAAATACGCCAATGCCGACGGAAGAGAGCTGAGCATGGTCTTCCAGTTTGAACATGTGGAAGCCAACGGACCGATGGGTAAATGGACGGATGAGAGAGTCCAGCTGAAAGATTTCAAGGCAACTATGAGCAAATGGCAGACAGAACTGGAAGGGAAAGCGTGGAACAGCCTGTTCCTTGGAAACCATGACCAGGCAAGAAGCGTCTCCCGTTTTGGAAACGATGCGCCGGAATACCGTGCAGTGAGTGCGAAGATGCTGGTGACCTGTCTGCATATGATGCAGGGAACGCCGTACGTGTACCAGGGAGAAGAACTTGGAATGTCCAACTGCCCGTTTCCGAAGCTGGAGGATCTGCGGGATATCGAAAGCATCAATGCGTTCCATGAACTGACAGAGGCAGGAAAAGTGAGCCCGGAAGACATGATGCGCTATATCCGTCTCCGCGGAAGGGACAACGCGAGAACACCGATGCAGTGGGATGACAGCGCCAATGCGGGATTTACAACGGGAACCCCATGGATCATGGTGAATCCAAACTATACCGAGATCAACGCGAAGGCGGAACTGGAGGATCCGGATTCTGTGTTCCATTACTATCAGAAGATTATTGGTCTGAGAAAGAAAGAGAAGGTCATGGTGTACGGAACGTATCAGCTTCTGGACCCGGACAATGAAAAACTGTATGTTTACACAAGAACTCTGGACAATGAAAAACTGCTGGTGATCTGTAATTTCACGGAAGAGGAAGAAGCTTACAGCATACTGGAAGAGTTTTCCAAGGGAGAAGTGCTGATCAGCAATTACCATCGGGAGACAGTGGAAAAAGAAATCCTGCTGAAGCCGTATGAGGCTTTGGTTCTGAAGATTTCATAATCGCGAAGCGCTGCAAACAGCTATATAGAAAAATTGGGAGGATCACAGGAGATGAAAGAACATTTAAAAATAGATGCACATCCGCAGGCATGCCAGGAAAATATGATCCAGGGAGAACATTACCGGATCACAGTTCTGAC
Organism: uncultured Fusicatenibacter sp.; assembly: GCA_902493585.1. Lineage (GTDB taxonomy): Bacteria > Bacillota > Clostridia > Lachnospirales > Lachnospiraceae > Fusicatenibacter. The sequence continues at coordinate 3,079 of CABUPZ010000067.1, forward strand.
TAAAAGTCTGGTACGTCTGGAGTACAGCCCGGATGGAACCTTTACTGATGCACCGACACAGACGGTGCTGAACCGGAATTTCCCGAAGGTTTCTTTTGAGGTACGGGAAACACCGGAAGAACTGGAAATCCGCACAGAATATTTCCAGCTGAATTATGACAAAAAAGAATTCACCAGCCATGGCCTTTCCTGTTATGCCCTGGGAATGTCGGGAGGGAACCGAAATGCCTGGCGTTACGGAGAGAAAAATGAGAATCTGAAGGGAACTGCAAGAACCCTGGATAATGTCGACGGAGCCTGTGAGTTGGAGGATGGTCTTCTGTCCTTATGGTGCGGCTGTGTGGCATTGGATGATTCCCGCACGCTGACCCTCCGTGAGGACGGATGGGTGGAGCCACGAAAGAAGGAAATCCAGGATCTGTACCTGTTTGCCTATGGACATCGCTATCTGGAGGCATTAAAAGATTTCTATCATCTCTGCGGAGAGACACCGATGCTGCCAAGATTCGCCCTGGGCAACTGGTGGAGCAGATATTATAAATATACGGAAGATTCCTACATGGAACTGATGGAGCGGTTTGATCAGGAACAGATCCCGTTCTCCGTTGCGGTCATCGATATGGACTGGCATCTGGTGGATATCGATCCGAAGTACGGCACCGGATGGACAGGCTATACCTGGAACCGGGAGTTCTTCCCGGATCCGGAACGGTTCCTGAAAAAGCTTCATGACCGTGGAATGAAGACAACCCTCAACCTCCATCCGGCGGACGGTATCCGCGGTTTTGAAGACTGTTATCCGCAGATGGCTGAGGCGATGGGACTGGATCCGGAGAAAGAAGAGCCGGTCAATTTTGATATCGCCAATCCGGAGTTCCTGGAGGCATATCTGGAAAAGACCCTTCATCCGCTGGAAGAGGAAGGCGTGGATTTCTGGTGGGTTGACTGGCAGCAGGGAACCAACAGCAAAATGGAAGGGCTGGATCCTCTGTGGATGCTGAACCATTACCATTTCCTGGACAGCGCGAGAAACAGAAAACGTCCGATGACCTTTTCACGATATGCCGGACCGGGCTCTCACCGATATCCGGTAGGGTTCTCCGGCGATACGCTGATCACCTGGGAATCTTTGGATTTCCAGCCGTATTTTACCAGCACGGCGTCCAACATCGGTTATGGATGGTGGAGTCATGATATCGGCGGCCATATGATGGGATACAAGAACGATGAGATGGAAGCACGCTGGTATCAGTTTGGTGTCTTTTCACCGATTAACCGCTTGCACAGCAGCAGCAGTGAATTCAACGGAAAAGAGCCGTGGAGATTCAAAAAAGAAGTCCATGACACCATGTGCGAGTTCCTTCGTCTGCGCCATCGTCTGCTGCCTTACCTGTATACCATGAACCACCGGGCATGGGCAGAAGGAGAGCCGATCTGCCAGCCGATGTACTACGCATACCCGGAAAACTGGGATGCTTATGGACGGAAAAACGAATATTTCTTCGGAAGCGAGCTGATCGCAGCGCCGGTGACCACACCAAGGATCCAGAATCTGAATGTGGCAAAGACAAAAGTATGGCTTCCCGAGGGACTGTGGTTTGATTTCTTCACAGACACCGTATACCAGGGCGGAAGAAACCAGAAGATGTACCGCTCCATCGACCAGATTCCGGTACTGGCAAAAGCAGGAGCCATTCTCCCGATGACCGATGAGATCCGTACCATTGACATAGAGAAAAATCCGGAAGAACTGACCGTCCGCGTTTACCCGGGCGCAGACAACAGCTTCACACTGTACGAGGACGATAACGTATCCGAAGGCTACCGTCAGGGAATCTGCGCAGTCACAGAAATGAACCTGAACTGGCAGGAAAAAACCTTCACTATCAAACCGTCCGTCGGAGACCTGACCCTTCTGCCGAAACGGAGAACCTGGAAGATCGAACTGCACAAAGTGACAGCAGAAGAAGCCACCGTCCTGGTCAACCAGACAGAACAGAAAGACTGCTGCACCCATAACGGGACAGCCCTGACCATAACCCTGACCGACATCCGTCCGGAAGACACCATAGAAATCCGTCTGCCCCAGAACACCCAGGTGGCAGCCAATCCGGTACCACAGCAGATCTTCGACTTCCTGAACCAGGCTGAGATCGACTTCATCGCCAAAGAAAAAATCTACCAGGCAGCCCAACACGCCCAGGAAACCCCGGAACTCCTGCTCAGCGAACTCCAGAGCATGGAAATCACCCCAGACCTCAGCGGAGCCATCCAGGAAATCATCTGCGCATACATAAAACGGTGAAACATAAAAGACCAAGATATTAAAACATATAAACACAAAAAACACTGTAACCCAAAATACTGAAACGTTAAAACAGAAAAACACTAAAATACTAAAATACTAAAGAAACACTCCCGTCCTTTACCAAAAAACTTGAAATATGAAAGTGGTTATGGTAGGATGAAATTAATAAGGCATGCCGCCCAAAGAGCATGGCCAGAGCCGGCAGAGAACTGCGGCTGCGGCTGTGCTCTTATTTTTTCAGGAGGACAAAACTATGGCAAAATATGTAATGGCATTGGACGCGGGAACCACCAGCAACCGGTGCATCCTGTTCGATGAAAAGGGGACCATCGTCAGCATGGCACAGAAAGAATTCACCCAGTATTTCCCGAAACCCGGCTGGGTAGAACATGACGCAAACGAAATATGGTCGACCATGCTTGGCGTGGCAGTGGAAGCCATCGAAAAGGCGGGAACCCGTGCAGCGGATATCGCCGCGATCGGGATCACCAACCAGAGGGAAACCACCATTGTGTGGGACAAAGCCACCGGAGAGCCGATTTGTCCGGCAATCGTCTGGCAGTGCCGCAGGACGGCGGAATACTGCGACCAGCTGAAAGAAAAGGGAATGGTGGATTTTTTCAAGGAAAAGACAGGTCTTGTGATCGACGCCTACTTTTCCGGAACAAAGCTGAAATGGATTCTGGACAACGTGGAGGGAGCCAGAGAAAAGGTACAGGAGGGAAAGCTTCTGTTCGGAACCGTTGAGACATGGCTGATCTGGAAGATGACGAAAGGCCGTGTACATGTGACGGACTACACCAACGCGTCCAGAACGATGCTGTTCAATATCCGGGAACTGGACTGGGACGAAGAGATCCTGCGGGAACTGGACATTCCAAGAGAAATGCTTCCGAAAGTGAAACCGTCCAGTTGCGTATACGGGGAAACGGATCCTGGATACTTTGGAGGTCCGATCCCTATTGCAGGGGCAGCGGGAGACCAGCACGCCGCCTTGTTTGGACAGACCTGTTTTACACCGGGAGAAGCGAAAAACACCTACGGCACCGGATGCTTTCTACTGATGAATACCGGAGAAACACCGGTATTTTCCACCAACGGCCTGGTGACGACGATTGCCTGGGGGATTGACGGAAAGGTCAATTATGCGCTGGAGGGCTCGATCTTTGTGGGAGGAGCAGCTGTGCAGTGGCTGAGAGACGAACTGAAGCTGATCGAATCCGCGGCGGATTCCGAATATATGGCGCAGAAAGTCAGCGATACCAACGGCTGTTATGTGGTTCCGGCATTTACAGGGCTGGGCGCGCCCTACTGGGATCAGTATGCGAGAGGAACGATCCTTGGACTGACCCGCGGAGTGAATAAGTATCATATCATCCGCGCGACGCTGGAGTCCATTGCCTACCAGGTCAATGACGTCATCCGTGCGATGGAGGCGGACTCAGGGATGGAACTGAAAAATCTGAAGGTAGACGGCGGCGCCTGTGCCAATGATTTCCTGATGCAGACCCAGGCGGATATCGTCGGAACTACGGTTACACGGCCGCTCTGTGTGGAGAGCACCGCGATGGGAGCCGCTTATCTGGCAGGACTGGCGGTGGGTTACTGGCCCGATCAGGAAACTTTGAAGAAAAACTGGGTGATCGGAAAGGTTTTTGAACCGGAACTCACCGAGGAAAAAAGAGAAGAAAAGATTGCAGGCTGGAAGAAAGCAGTGACTTATGCCTGCGGCTGGGCGAAACCGTAAAGACAGATGGAACATGTACTATGGGGGATTTTATATGTATGATGTGATTATTATCGGAGCCGGAGTCTGCGGCTGTGCTGTCGCGCGGGAACTTTCCAGGTTTCAGGGAAAGATCTGCGTGCTGGAACGGCAGGAGGATGTGTGCTGCGGAACGTCGAAAGCCAACAGTGGTATCGTGCACGCAGGCTTTGACGCAGTACCTGGTTCCATGAAAGCAAAAATGAATCTGGAAGGAAATCTCCGAATGAAAGAACTGACCGAGGAACTGGATGTTTTATTTGAACAGAACGGTTCCCTGGTGGTTTGTACGGAGGAAGAACAAAGACAGGGGTTGGAGGAACTGCTGGAACGGGGCAGGGAAAACGGTGTCCAGGGACTCAGGATTCTGGAGCAGGAAGAGCTGCGGAAGATGGAACCGAATCTGTCCGACCATGTGGTCGCAGCGCTGTACGCGCCCACCGGCGGAATCGTCTGCCCCTTCGGGCTTACCATCGCTCTGGCTGAAAATGCATTCCGGAACGGTGTGGAGTTTCGTTTCGATACGGAAGTACAGAAAATAGAAAAAACAGGACAGGGTTATCGGCTGGAAACTTCAAAAGGTGTATTCGAAACACGTACGGTGGTCAATGCCGCCGGGGTGTACGCGGATCTTTTCCATAATATGGTAAGCGGCACAAAGATACATATCACGCCGAGAAAAGGAGAATACCAGCTTCTGGACCGGACGGCAGGCAAGCATGTCCACTGTACAATATTTGCGCTTCCGGGCAAATACGGAAAAGGTGTACTGGTTTCACCGACAGTTCACGGAAATCTTCTGCTGGGTCCGACAGCGGTGGATATTGAGGACAGGGAAGGAACCGACACGACAAGGGAAGGCATGGAAACCGTGGCGGCGAAGTCTGCCGAAACAGTGAAAGACCTGCCTTACCGCCAGGTGATCACTTCGTTTGCAGGACTCCGGGCGCATGAAGACGGAGACGATTTCCTTCTGGGAGAGCCGGAGGACACGGAGGGCTTCTTTGACTGTGCGGGAATCGAATCGCCGGGACTGACCAGTGCGCCGGCCATCGGCACCTATCTGGCAGAGCGGATCGCTTCCCGGCTGGGACTGGCTGAGAATCCGGAATTTGAGCCAAAGAGGAAGGGAATCCTCAATCCGTCCGATCTGGATCTGGAACAGCGAAAGGAACTGATCCGAAGGGAGCCCGCCTACGGGCGGATCCTCTGCCGCTGTGAAGGAATTTCCGAGGGGGAGATCCTGGACGCCATCCGCCGTCCGCTGGGCGCGCGGTCACTGGACGGCATCAAGCGGAGGACACGCGCCGGAATGGGAAGGTGCCAGGCGGGCTTCTGTTCTCCGAAAGTCATGGAACTTCTGGTGCGGGAATGCGGAACAGGCTGGACAGAACTGACGAAATCCGGCGGCGATTCCTGGCTGATCTCAGGAAGAAACAAGGAGGGGATCCAAAGATGAAACAACATGCAATTGTGATCATCGGCGGCGGCCCTGCCGGTCTGGCAGCGGCAATCTCCGCCGCCGAACAGGGAGAAAAAGATATCCTGATTCTGGAACGGGACAGGGAACTGGGCGGAATCCTGAACCAGTGTATTCATAACGGTTTCGGTCTTCATACGTTTCAGGAAGAGCTGACCGGTCCGGAATACGCGGCAAGATATATAGAAAAAGTGGAGCGCATGGGGATTCCTTATCTTACGGACACGATGGTATTGGATCTGTCACCGGAAAAGGTGGTGACAGCGGTCAGTCCGACAGAAGGCATTTTTCAGATTCAGGCGCAGGCAGTGATCCTGGCGATGGGCTGCCGGGAGCGTCCGAGAGGAGCGCTGAATCTGCCGGGATACCGCCCGGCAGGAATCTATACGGCAGGAACCGCCCAGCGGCTGGTCAATGTGGAGGGCAGGATGCCCGGACGGGAAGTGGTGATCCTTGGTTCCGGGGATATCGGTTTGATCATGGCGCGAAGAATGACGCTGGAAGGGGCGAAGGTCAAAGTGGTTGCGGAGTTGATGCCCTATTCCGGCGGCTTGAAGAGAAACATCGTTCAGTGTCTGGAAGATTTCGGCATCCCGCTGAAGCTGAGCCATACCGTCGTTGCCATCCATGGGAAGGAACGCCTTACAGGGGTGACTCTGGCGCAGGTGGATTATGACGGACGCCCTGTTCCGGGGACGGAGGAAGAATATTTCTGCGATACCCTGCTTTTATCCGTAGGGCTGATCCCGGAAAATGAACTGTCAAAAAATGCCGGTGTGACATTGAGCTCTGCCACCTCTGGTCCGGTCGTGGATGAATCTTTCCAGACCAGCGTTGACGGAATATTTGCCTGTGGAAACGTACTTCATGTCCATGATTTGGTGGATTTCGTATCGGAAGAAGCAGCCAATGCCGGGCGCCATGCAGCGGAATATGTCCGGGGAACTTCCGGGGAGAGCAGTGAAAAGCGGATGAAATGCGGGGAAAGCAGAAAAGCTTTGCCGGAATCGCAGGCTGCTTGCGAAGAATGGACAGCAAAAATGCCGGAAAATGAAGTTTCTGGTATTTTGGATATTCTTCCCGGAGACGGAGTCCGGTATACGGTGCCGTCTGTGCTGCATCTGGCGCAGATGGGGGAAACACTGAAAATCCGTTTTCGTGTCAGAAAAGAATATAAAAACTGCTGTGTCACAGTCCATGCGGGAGACCGGCAGCTGTTCCGGAGAAGAAAGCAGATTTTTGTGCCGGGAGAGATGGAAGAGGCTGTGATCAAAAGAGAAGATCTGAACGATGCGCTGCCGGCAGATACCATAACGGTACGGATTGAGGAGGTGTAGGCAATGGAAAAGAGAATACTTACCTGCATTGGCTGTCCGATGGGATGCCAGCTGACAGTGGAACTGGACGGAGAACAGATTGTTTCCATTTCCGGCTACACCTGTAAACGTGGAAAGATCTACGGGGAAAAAGAAGTGACACATCCGACCAGGATCGTGACCACTACGGTCCGTGTTCTTCATGGCACTGCGCAGATGGTTCCCGTAAAGACGAAAGAAGATATTCCAAAAGATAAGATTTTTGCATGTATTCGGGAACTGAAAGAAGTGGAAGTGGAAGCGCCTGTGCGTGCAGGAGAACCGGTATTGAAAAATGTGGCGGGGACAGGCGTGGATGTGATCGCTGTAAAAAATATCGAGATACTGCCGGTGGAACATGGAATCCATTCACCCGGCAGTTTGTGAGAATCCTGCTTGAGGCAGTCCTGTTTCGTGGAGCCGTTGCCAAACAGATGAATCATCATTTGTTTGGCAACGGCTCCCTTTTTTCGGTTTATGGAAGTGTTTTACTTTTGATGGCGGCCGGTCAGAGCGTCCGGATACTGTGTTCTGACATTCCGGTAGAGGATTTCTTCCCCGCTGCTGTCAGGAATACTCATTTCCGCAAAGATCCGGTCGGTGGCTCTGTCAATCTCTTCGCGGGTACCCGCATGGAGAAAGCATCTTGCCACATAGGGGCGGGCGAACTCCTGGACATGTTCTCCCGGGCGGTAAAAAATCCAGCTTTGGCTGATTTCCGGGGAGCGGAAACATTTTTCGGCTGATTCCAGACTGGCGATTTCCCTCTCACGTCCGTGGAAATAGAGAACGGCGCTGCTCTTGTCGAAAAATGGATTGTGCTCCTGCAGCATAAGCGGAATACGTTCCGGCGCGTAGACGGAATTAAGGAGCAGTTCTTCGATGGAGAGACCGCTGCAGAATTCAATCAGCTCGTGCTCATAGCCCAGAAAACGTGCGGCGATTTCGCAGACCTCAATGCCCCTGTCCGGATGCCAGAAAAACTGCATGGAAAGTTCCCCGTCCTGCTGTCCGGTAAAACGGATCACCTTTTCCAGGATACGTTTTGCATCCTGATATACATGATCCATCAGGCAGGAAGGGTAAACGTTGCGGCTGCAGACCGGAATGGAGTGCGCTTCGCCGGGGCTTTTCTCCCGGTCGGCGATCCCAAGGACGAAAACCTGTCCGTTGTTTACCCATGCCATCAGATTAAATTCATATCCCGTGTTGTATTCCTCGAGCAGTATTTTCTCTGCTTCCGAGCCGGCACAGATTTCGTGGAACCTGCTGCGGATCTCCTCCAGGCTGTTCAGTACGAGGACGCCGCGGGAACCGTACCGGTCCAGAGGCTTGGTCACCACCGGAAAACGGAGATCGCCAAGAAGGTCCGGGGAGCAGTCTGCTCCGGTTTCCACGTACCGTGGCGTCGGAATGTCCAGGGAAGCGAACATTTTTTTCATCACAGATTTGTCCCGGTAGAATTTCAGCTGCTCCGGCATCAGATAGCAGGGCAGACCGGCCTTTGCCGCGATTTTGACCATACATTCCAAAAGCAGATCGGAAAATGCGGTGAGGATGCCGTCCACCCGTTCTTTCCTGCAGATTTCAGCGATTTTTTCTGTGGATCTGACATCCACATCGTAGACGATATCCGCCTCTTTTTTTGCCGGGCCGTCCGGATTGCCGTCACAGACAATCGTACAGATTCCTCTTGATTTGGAGAGTTTTACCAGTTGTATAAATTCCTCGGAGCTGCCGAGGATGAAGATGCGATGATTCATAAGTTCCTCCCACATAACCGCAGGACCGCGGCTGCAACCCTTTCCATGTCGGACGTTGTATAACGCTGATCGCAGGGAAGGGGCAGGATATTGGCGGCGTAACGGTATTCGGTACTGTCTTTTGGCATTTCGTTCACAACGTTCTTCCAGTTGACCGGCACATAAATTTTTTCCTCTGCCAGTTTTTTCCGGATTTCGAGCCCGTTCGGCGTGTAATACGGATAACACAGCGGAACAGACGGTTCCCGGAACGGAAGCGGGTTGGAAGCGTCGAGAAAGGAAGACAGCGTCCGGTAATTTTCTTTTCGTCTCTGAGCGCTTCTGGAATAGTCGATTCCGCGCAGAAGGTTTTGTGTCAGGCGGGACATCCGGCGGATTTCCTGGGAATGAAAGGTTTCCGCATTTTTCAGCATGACGGAGTAATAAGCGTTTCCGCCCTTTTCATAACGCCCGAGAACATGTTCCATTCTTTCGGTGGAAAAATCCATCGGCAGATCGTCTTCCGGGAGCAGATCCGCAGCCAGGTATGCGCCGTCGGGAAGGCCGAAAAATTTTCTTGGCGAATAAATCGTGTCCACATGCTCCACCGGCCGCTGATAAAAGGCATGGGTCTGATCTACGATGATCCGGTGATATTTCTTCTGGAAGAAGCGGATTTGTTCATCGGTCAGCTGTCCATAGTAATTGACCAGATACAGCCACGCGCCCTCCGGCAGTTCGTCGATTTCCGGCATCAGCTCCTCGTTGACAGAGTAGAAGGAAACTTTTGCGCTGCTGTTCCGGCATGTGTCAATCACTGAGTCGCACAGGTAATAGGGCAAAAAGATTTTCCGGCAGCCGCGCCGGTCCAGCAGGTACTGAAGCGCGGTTCTGCCAAGATTCAGATGGAGCAGATCAGGATAATATTCTTCACCGGGCAGTTCTTCCATTTCAAAATAACCGCCGATTTCTTTCTGGTTTGTCATGTTAAACATCCTTATCTCTGATGGTATAGTTTGGCATTTTCCTCGTCTCTTCCAGAATATTGATCAGGTACTGTCCGACAATGCCCACGGAAAGCAGCAGCAAACCGGAGTAGGCGCTGATCATAAGTACGATCGTCGTCCACCCTTCCACAGGGCTTCCGAAACACAGGAATTTTATCAGATAAAACAGTCCAAGCACAATGCTGACAAGAAAGCTGACGATTCCTATGTCGCGTACGACGATCAGCGGAAAAGCCGAATTGGAAATAATATCGTAATACAGGTCATGAGCCAGGCGGCGGTAGCTGTAGCCGCTTTTTCCGTATTTTCTGGCATCATGGCGCACCTCCACATTGATGATCCGGTTGGAGGTCTGCACCAGAAGATTGCCGATCTGGGGCAGATGCACGTCCATTCCAAGGATGGCGTCAACAATGAATCGGCGCATCAGGCGGAAGCTGGTGATTTCCAGATTTGGATCCTTTTTCAGCATTTTGGAAGTCGCATAAACGGATATTTTCGTTCCCAGCTTCCGGATCAGATTGTGGTGGCGGTTCTGGTATTTGGCGATAATGACATCGACCTCAGGATTTTCCTGGATTGCCTTTACAAGCTTCGGAATCTCCTCAGGGGGATGCTGAAGATCATCGTCCATGGTTATGATAAAGTCCCCTTTTGCAAAAGAAAAACCGCAGAGCAAAGCGGGATGCTGTCCGAAATTTTTCGCCATCTGTACAATCCGTACCCTG
>CABUPZ010000068.1 GCA_902493585.1 uncultured Fusicatenibacter sp.
GCTGGCAGGCTTTTTCCTTTTCTGCCAGTTCCAGCATCTGGGGCAGCACATCCGCCAGCGATCTTACCGCGTCGTCCAGATCTCCGGACGTAAAAGCGAATCCATAGGAATAAATATCGTTGGGATCCGCTGTCCTGGTCCGGTATGCAAACACCGGGATCTCCACACTCATGACATTTTTTCTCTCTGCTTCCAGATAAACCTCCTGTTTCGGCGCCATCAGTGCCGTGTGGAGCGCCTCCTCCGGCATGGAAGCCTTCGCCGTGACAAAGTTTGCGTTTGCCTTTCTTATACTTTCCTCCACTGCTTTCCGCAGTTCCATGTTTTCCTTTGCCAGATCCAGAAACTGACGCATCAGCTCATCCCGCTTATCCTTCAACAGTTTATGTCCGCGGACCGCAGTGACCAGTTTCTTTTTCAGCCTGGTCAGCTCCATCCGGGTGGGTGTTATCTGTGTCACTGCCACTTACGGTTCACCTCTTTTCGATTCCCTGTCCTGCTTTGCCAGTACATAGTACTGGTCCAGGTATTTGTCGTCAATCCGTTTCAGTTCACTTCTCGGCAGGATACCCAACAGCTTCCATCCGATTTCCAGTGTCTCCTCGATGGTACGGTCTGTAGTATACCCCTGGCTGACATATTCCTTCTCGAAGGCGTCGGCAAACTTCGCATACAGAAGATCCGTGTCGGACAGCGCCGCCTCGCCCAGGATCACCATCAGCTCCCTGGCATCCTTTCCCCGGGCATACGCGGCAAACAGCTGGTTCATTGTATTGGAATGGTCAGCCCTTGTCTTGCCTTCCCCGATTCCCTTGTCCTTCAGGCGGGACAGGGACGGAAGCACATCGATGGGCGGGGTGACACCTTTGTGATACAGGTCGCGGCTGAGGATGATCTGCCCTTCCGTGATATATCCGGTCAGGTCAGGGATCGGATGGGTCTTATCATCCTCCGGCATGGTGAGGATCGGGATCATCGTGATGGAGCCGTCCTTTCCCTTCTGCCGTCCCGCACGCTCATAGAGGGAAGCCAGGTCGGTATACATGTATCCGGGATATCCGCGGCGCCCCGGTACTTCCTTGCGGGCGGCGGACACTTCCCGCAGGGCGTCCGCATAGTTGGTGATATCCGTCAGGATGACCAGAACATGCATCCCTTCTTCAAACGCAAGGTACTCCGCCGCCGTCAGCGCCATGCGCGGCGTCGCGATACGCTCTACCGCCGGATCGTTGGCCAGATTCACAAACAATACGGTACGGTCGATGGCTCCCGTTTCCTGAAAACTCTCGATAAAGAAATTGGATTCCTCAAACGTAATACCCGTCGCGGCAAAAACCACCGCGAACTTTTCATCCTTTTCCCTCACCTTTGCCTGACGTGCAATCTGCGCCGCCAGCTGCGCGTGGGGCATACCGGATGCGGAAAAGATCGGCAGTTTCTGCCCGCGGACCAGTGTATTCAATCCATCGATGGCGGAAATCCCTGTCTGGATAAACTCCTGGGGATAGCTTCTCGCCGCCGGGTTCATCGGCAGGCCGTTGATATCACGGCGTTCTTCCGGCAGGATCTCCGGACCGCCGTCGATGGGCTGTCCCAGTCCGTCAAAGACACGTCCCAGCATATCCGACGATACGCCAAGTTCCATGGTCCTGCCCAGAAAACGCACCTTACTGTTGGACAGATTGATGCCTGCCGCGTTTTCAAACAGCTGCAGCAGCGCTGTGTTTCCGTCCACCTCCAGCACCTTGCAGCGGCGTTTTTCCCCGTTCGCCAGCTCGACCTCTCCCAGTTCATCGTAGGTGACATTTTCCACTCCCTGTACCAGCATCAGAGGACCGGCTACTTCCTGTATGGTCCTGTATTCCTTCGGCATGTTACAAGTCCTCCTTTCCGATCAGTCCGGATATCTCCGCTGCCAGTTCCTTCACAACTGCCTCATACTGCGCGTCCAGCTGATCTTCCGGCGTATATTTGTATCGCCCGATCTGTTCACGGACACTCATTTTGATCAGGTCATTCACCGCTGCGCCTTCTTTCAGCGCCTCGACGGATTTGTCATAGAACCCCAGCACCAGTTTCATCATCAGATGCTGCTTCTTCAGGGATGTATAGGTGTCAATCTCATGGAAAGAGTTCTGATGCAGAAAATCCTCTCGGATGGAACGTGCCGCCTCCATCTTCAGGCGGTCGCCCGCGGAAAGAGCGTCCATGCCGACCATCTTCACGATTTCCTCCAGTTCCGCCTCATCCTGCAGCAGCGCCATCATTTCCTGACGGCAGCTCATCCAGTCTTCGGCAACATTGGCGTTGAACCATTTCTCCATATCATTCAGATACAGGGAATAACTTTTCAGCCAGTTGATCGCCGGGAAATGCCGCTTATAGGCGAGCGCGGAATCCAGTCCCCAGAACACCTTGACGATCCGAAGGGTCGCCTGAGAAACCGGTTCCGAAATATCACCGCCGGGAGGTGACACAGCGCCGATCACAGACAGCGCGCCTTCCCGTCCTTCCTTTCCAAGAGTGACCACATCTCCCGCACGCTCATAAAACTGCGCCAGACGGCTTCCCAGATAAGCCGGATATCCTTCCTCGCCCGGCATCTCTTCCAGACGGCCGGACATCTCCCGGAGCGCCTCCGCCCAGCGTGAGGTAGAATCCGCCATCAGCGCAACGGAATATCCCATATCACGAAAATATTCCGCAATGGTGATCCCGGTATAAATGGAAGCCTCGCGGGCGGCAACCGGCATATCGGAGGTGTTGGCGATCAGAACCGTCCTCTGCATCAGAGACTGCCCGGTCTTGGGATCCTTCAGCTCCGGAAATTCATTGAGAACGTCTGTCATCTCATTTCCCCGCTCTCCGCAGCCGATATAGACGACAATATCCGCTTCCGCCCACTTCGCCAGCTGGTGCTGGATCACGGTCTTTCCGCTTCCGAACGGTCCCGGAACGGCAGCCACACCGCCGCGGGCGATGGGAAAAAACGTATCCACCACCCGCTGTCCTGTGATCAGCGGGGTTCGCGGCGGAAGCTTCCTGCTGTAAGGCCGCCCCCGGCGGACCGGCCATTTCTGCATCAGCGCCACTTCCCTGTCCCCGTCCGCCGTCTCGATCACCGCCACGGTTTCCTCAACGGTGAAACTGCCCGCCTGGATGGATTTCACCCTGCCACTGACACCGTAAGGCACCATGATTTTCTGTTCCACCACGATTGTCTCCTGTACCGTTCCAAGCACATCACCCGGCTCCACCGCATCCCCCGGCTTCGCCGCCGGCACGAACTCCCATCGGATGTCCCTTTTCAGGGAAGGAACCTCAACCCCTCTTTTCAGACTGGTTCCCGAAACCTTCCGGATATCATCCAGCGGACGCTGGATCCCGTCATAAATACTGGCGATCAGGCCAGGGCCAAGCTCCACGGACAGAGGCATTCCGGTGGACTCCACCGGCTCGCCCGGTCCAAGCCCGGAAGTCTCCTCGTATACCTGGATGGAAGCCTCGTCCCCGTGCATCTCTATGATCTCTCCGATCAGCCTCTGCCGGCTGACGCGGACGACATCAAACATATTGGCATCCCTCATGCCAGTCGCTATGACCAGCGGACCTGCTACTTTTTTGATCACTCCTGTACTCATCTGTTGCCATCACCTGCTTTCTTTTAATTTTCGTAACTGTTCAGTACCTTCACAGTTACTGCTTTTCACTGAACAGGATATCGGAACCGACTGCCTGCTCCACGGATTTTCTGACTCCTTCCATCCCTGCCCCCGTATTTCCGGACACACCCGGAATTTGGATCAGTGCGGGAAGAAAACGCTCTTTGCAGCGTTCAATTTCTTCCGGAAGTTCCGCCGCCAGGGCTTCCGTAATATAGATCACGGCGTAGCCGCTGTCTGTCAGCTTTCGGATCTGGGCTTTCCCCTCCCCGGGTGTCGCCACCGGAAACGTGTCCAGACCAAGGGCGGCAAATCCATAGATGCTGTCGTAGGCGCCAAGCACTGCTATCTTATACATACATTTCCCTTACCCTTTCCCGGATCACAGCATCCGGAAGGCCGTTCTGCTTTCCGGTGAGTATCATCCGCACGTTCTTGATCTCATTTTCTCTCGCCAGCACATATGCCGCCAGCGGTCCTGCGGAAAACGCCCGGTATTTCTGCGGACGGATCGTCCGGATGATCCGGTTGTCGCACCACCGCTCAAAGGCGGAGCCTGATTCGTTCCAGGCGTCCACCGCCTCCTGAAATCCTTCCTGAACCAGTACCGAACACACTGCCTCCACGCCGGACAGCGCCGCCATCGTCAGCGCAGACACACTCACCGCCCTGCACGGAGCCAGCGCCCGTTCCAGAAACGCACGGCTCTTTCCGGTCCGCGCCCCGCGGATGGCGATCCTGATATCCGCCACCACCACAAAATCCTCCGCATACGCCCGGATCACTTCCTCGCCGGACCTTCTGCCTGCCTGTCCGATGGCATCCAGCGCAGCGCGGTCCACAATGATATCGCACAGCTGTCCGTCCCTGGTCTGAAGCATCGTCTCCAGAGCTTCCGCTGCCGCCTGGCGCATATGCTCCGGCAAAGCGGAAAAATTTTTCTCCTGAAGGATCTCGTGCATCGTTTCCCCGGAAATGGATGTGTCATCATAATAAATCTCCGCATTCGCCTTTCCGGCACAGACTTCCTTGACCGCTGCTTTCAGATTGTGATAAAGATGTGGATACGACAGCACATCCAACACCGACGGATCCACCTTCAGGTCACGGATGACCTCCCAGGTTTTTTCCGTCTCCTGTTTCAGCATCCTGTCCGCATCCCTTCCGGTATCGCTGTCACCCCATCCCTTTTCCGCCAGAAAATCCAGCGCACTCTCGTAAGTTTTGCACGCCAGCAGCTGCCCGATCACGCTTTCCGTGAACAATGCAGTCTCCAGAGAACGGATACGGGCAACGGCGTATACATAATTATCTGCCATCGCTCTCCCTCCATAACCGATCATTCACCACATCCTGCAGTTCGTTCCACCGACCGGCAAACAGCGCATCCAACGTACAGTTTTCTTCGATCCCTCCGTAGGACAGAAGAAATCCGTCCTCGATGGATGGGTCTTCTCTCAGTTCGATCACACCGCCTGTTTCTCTGGCGATTTTCTTCAGTTCCTTTTCAAAATCCCCCGGCATTCTCTGGTAATCCCGGGAGCCGAGGAACATCACTCCGCATTCTCCGCGGACACAGCGGGAAAAGATTGTTTTCAATGCCCCGAAATATTCCTTCTCATCGGTCTCCCGCATCTTTTTCCCTGCTTTTTCGATCAGATCCCGGACGATCTCCTGTTTGGCTTCCAGGACCGCACGGCTTCTCTCCTGATCCCGTTTGGAACATTCCCGGTTTCTCAGTTCTTCCAGTTCCCGTTCCAGCGATGATACGGCTTTTTCTTCCCACGCCTCCATCTCTTTCTCCGCGCAGGCTCTTATTTTTTCCGCTTCCTCCGCCGCCTGATGTTCTATCTTTTTCGCTTCTTCCCGGGCCTGTGCCAGAATCTGTCCGGTGATTTTCTCCAGTCCATTCATCGCAGCCGCAGCGCCTCCTTTCTCTTTCATCACTCTGCCGTTTTCCTGTAACCGTTCCGCTGATGAACGGTTATGATCCCTTTATACCGGAATCGAGAAAAGGCAAAGTACGGTAACCAGAAGCGCCAGGATCGCGTAAGTTTCCACCATCGCCGGGAACAGCATCGCTTTCGCGAACTGATCCGGTTTTTTCGCCACGATCCCGATGGAGGCCGCCGCTGTTTTTCCCTGATAGATGCCGGAAATCAACCCTACGATACCGGTGGGCAGACACGCCGCAAAGATCAGAAGCCCTGTGGTCAGCGTGATATCATTTCCGCCGCCGCCAAGGATACCGATGCGGGAAAGGGTCACAAACGCCACCAGCAGACCATAGATACCCTGCGTACCCGGAAGAAGCTGCAGCAGCAGCACTTTCGCAAACTTGGACGGATCCTCGGTAACTACGCCGGACGCAGCCTGCCCCGCCATTCCGACACCGTAGGCGGAACCGCAGCCCGCCAGAGCCGCAGCCACGATCGCTCCTGATAAAGCCCAAACCAAACCATTCATTCTTATTTTCCTCCTTTGATATCCACATATTTGGTATTTGACCGAAACGGGGTGAACTCTTTTCCACCGCCTTCATAAAATTTTCCGAAGAATTCCACATACTGCAGACGGCAGGTGTGGACATACGCCCCAAGAAGATTGATCGCCAGGTTAAACGTATGTCCGACCAGGAACACCACGGCAAACAGAAGGATTCCCGGAATACTGCGCCCCATCATACTTCCCATCTGATTCACCACGGACGCGATTACTCCGGTGGCAAGCCCCAGCGCCAGCAGCCTGGAATAGGACAGAAGATCCGACAGCCATCCTGTGATGTTGTAAAGATCATAAGCGCCAAGCGCCAGGCGGATCCCCCATTGGTTTTTCCTGCGCCTTCCCGCAAACAGAAGGATTCCAAGCGCTCCGACGATTGCCATCCCCTTTGCCAGCACATGGACAAACGGTGGGAATCTGACCTCCAGCCCGAACATGGCTGCAAACATACTGCTGGGAATCAGGATCAGCAAAAGCCCCAGGATCAACAAGAACCAGAAGACCACATCACAGAGAAACGCCATGTAATCTTTGTTTTTGATGCAGAGATATCCCTTGATGCCAAGCCCCGTAAACAGATGAATACAGCCGAACAGCAGCGAGTACATCAGAAGCCGCATTGGATCGTTCAGCGGAACGAACCACAGCGCCGGAATCACACTCTGCCCTTCCGGCAGCGATACCCCAAAGAATGTCTTCGCAATCACATCCAGCGCATCCCCGAAATACCCTCCAAACATAATTCCCCAGAACAGCGTGGAAAGACCGCACCAGAAAAATAACTGAAGCGACTTTTTCAGACTTTCCTCCATCCGCGGAAATTTCAGGATCGCTGCGCCGCAGGCGATGGAAATGATTGCCCCATATGCCGCGTCAGAAAGCATCAGTCCGAACAGAAACACATAAAAAACGGTCATGATACTGGTGGGGTCCAGCTCATCCTTTTTCGGCAGTCCAAAGGAGGCGAGCACTCCTTCCCCGGAACGAGCAAACGTATTGTTGTGAAGCAGGACCGGTGGCTGTTCCCCCTCGGAAATCCTCTCCACCTCCACCGATGCCGCAAACCGCTCCGTCAGTTCAGCCGCCAGACGGCCCGCCACTTTTGCCGGAACATAACCGGCAAGCGCAAAGGCAGCGCGGGTCTGGGGAAGCTTTCCCAGCACCTCATATTTTTCCGTGCGCACACGGTAATAATCCGACATCAGCCTCAGATGTTCCCGCTCTCCCTGCAATTCCCGGATCTGTTTTTCCAGCCGGACAATACTCTCCTCCGCATCCCGGATCCTCTGTTCCAGCTGTTTCTGCTTCTCCTTCGGCGGCTGATCGAGAAACTGGGACGTTCTTGCAAACCCATGGTTTCTCAGCGCATGCTCCAGTTCCTTCGTCTCTTCTTTCATGCAGATCATAGCAAGATATGTTCCGTCCCGGGCTGCAGACAAGATCTGTATCGTGTACAGGGACAGGGCTTCATTTTCCGCTGAGATGAGCGATTGAATTTCTTTCTCCGTGTACGGAGCCGGGAGTGTCCCCACAAAGAAATCGCAGCGTTTTGTCCCCGGACGGATCATCGGCACATCCAACTTCATCCACGGCTGTATCTCCTCGATGTGAAGTTTCATTTTCTGGACGTTTGTCCGCTTTGTCTGAACCTCCTGATCCAGCTGGATCAATGTGTTTGCCGTCCTGGAATATTCGGAACGATGCGCCGCCACATGGTCGTAAATACTCCCTTCCAGAAGGGGCTTTCCCTCCAGGGAATGAAGCATCGGCTTCCTCTCCGGCGCATACCGGTCAAGGATTTCCAGCGCCTGATCCGCCAGATGCATTCTCTTCTGAAATGCGTTCCTCGCCCCGGCAGTATCCGTCCTCGGGAATGCCTCTGTCTCCTCCGGCTCCAGACGGATCTCCACCCAGCCCAGCTCCTGCAGACGTTCCAGCACAGTTTTACGGTGTTTCTGCAACGCGCAGATACTGATCTTCCGCATCTGTTCCACTGCCATATCGGAAACCTCCTTTCACACAATCTTTTCCACAAGTGCCTGCAGGATCTCTTTCTCCTTTTTTTCCGCCCCGGACTTCAGCGCCCGGACCTCCAGGGCAGTCGTCTCCCGAACCGCCTTCCTTTTGGCGTTCTCTTCCTGCTGTACCTTCTCCCGCCGTGACTGAGCTTCCCGGCGAAATGCTTCCTTTCTCTGCCGCAGGGAAGCTTCTGCAAGTTCCTGCGCCTCCTCCACAGTTTTCCTGCCTTTCCGCTCCGCCTGTTTTAATATCTCATCCGCTTCCTTTTCTGCCTGTTCTACCTCATGAAGCGCTGCATCTATCATCCTCTCACCACCTGTCTGCACTTTTTTATTCTATTTTCTTAAATTAGGTTCCCCAGATTTTTCATGAAATGTCATACAATTTTTTCCAAATGCCCAAAGTATGCTCTCTCTGTCACCCTGTCCTGCACTCCTTGCGATCTGCCTAAGTGTTCTGCCCTCAAACCAGACGGGATGAAAAATCAAAAACTCCTCCTATGCCAAATGAAATATGCCTGCACCACACATTTCATTTAGCATAGGAGGAGTTTTCATTAAGTTCTTAGCTTTACGCCTGCCGCTCCACCGCGATCAGCAGACAGGAATCATAATTACACTTCGGAACCGGAAGCAGATATCCGCCGTTCATCAGCGCCGCCCCGGTATAGCTGCTGCCTTCCACTTCATACACAGCATCCGGTTTCAGCCCTTTCCAACGGATGTGCACCGGCGCAGGATTTCCGTGCAGATCCGTATAAACGGCTGCAAAAATGGCTCTATCCTGCTCCTCCGCCACATAGCTCCACGCAGTCACATCATGGTTTTCCCACGGAGAAGTCAGACGATAATAACTGCCGCTCTGGATCACCTTGTAATTTTCCTTATAAACCTTTACCTGTTTTCTGACTTCTTCCTTGTCTTCCTCACTGAGTTTGCTCAAATCCAGTTCGTATCCGAACGCTCCCTGCATTGCGCAGATTCCTCTGGTCTTAAACGGAGTCTCCCGGCCGTTCTGATGGTTTGGGCACACAGAGACATGAGCGGAAACACTGGACATGGGATATCCAAAGGAAGTTCCATACTGGATCTTCAGACGCTCCACCGCATCGGTGTTATCGCTGCACCAGATCTGCGGCGCATAATAGAGCATTCCCGCGTCGAACCTTCCGCCTCCGCCGCTGCATCCTTCCAGCAGCAGGTCCGGATAACGTTCCAGCAGATGTTCGCTCATCTCATACAGCCCCAGCACATAGCGATGGAGGATTTCTCCCTGGCTGCCCTCCGGCAGCGCCGCACTGTATACATTCTCGATGCTGCGGTTCATGTCCCATTTGATATAAGTAATATTCGCTTCATCCAGGATCCGGAATATCTGCTGTTCCATATATTCCCGCACATCTTTTCTTGAAAAATCCAGCACCAGCTGGTTTCTGCTCCGCACCGGAGATCTTCCTGGAATCTGCAGAGCGAAATCCGGATATTCCCGGTACAGATCGCTGTCCTCGGAGATCATCTCAGGCTCAAACCAAAGACCGAAGGACAGGCCAAGCGCATTGACTTTCTCTGCAAGCTCCTTCATGGTACATCCCAGCTTTTCTTCGTTGACCTTCCAGTCGCCCAGGCCAGAATTGTCACTGTCACGTTTCCCGAACCAGCCGTCGTCCAGTACCAGCATATCCAGTCCAAGGTCGCTGGCCTGGCGGGCGATGTTCATCAGTTTTTCCTCATTGAAATCAAAGTAGGTCGCCTCCCAGTTGTTGACAAGCACCGGACGGAGCCGATCCTTCCACGGGCTGCGGATCAGGCGCTGATGGAATGCGCGCTGGAACCGGTGAGACAGGCCGGTGAAACCTTCCTCTGTGTAAACCATGCAGACTTCCGGTGTCGTAAAACGCTCTCCGTCTGCCAGTCTCCAGCAGAACTCTTCCTCATTGATCCCCATGACCAGACGGGTCTGATCCAGCTGATCCACCTCTGCCTGCGCCTGAAAACTTCCGCTGTACAACAGAGAAAATCCACAGCAGGCTCCCTGGTTCTCCGTGGTCTCCGGCCGGCTGAGAATCACAAATGGGTTATGATGATGGCTGGAAGTTCCTCTCCGGCTGCTGATCTGAGTGATTCCGTGAGACAGCGCCCGGCGTTCCATCTGGCGTTCCATCGCATGTTTTCCATAAAAATGGATCAGATCAAAACCACCCTCTGCAAAATCCACACAGGCACTCATCACCCGCTTCAGTTCCACCGTCTTTCCGGTACGGTTCTCGATCACGGCTGCACGGGTGATCACATCTTCTTCCTCGTACACACCATAGAGCAGATGGACGTAAAGTTCCTCGTATCGGTCTTTCAATACAATCTCCAGCGTAGAGATTCCTTCTTCACCGTCACCGGCAAACATCGCCGGCAGACCTTCCAGACGGTATTTGCCATCCATGATCCGGCTGCTGTGATACCTGAGATCCAGCGCCGGGACCTGTCCCTCCAGGTTTGCTTTCAGTCCGGTGATCCGGTAATCTCCATCTCCGTATACCGGATATTCCTGGGGATAGAAATCCAGAGAATACGTGCGGTCATTCCCCAGATCCCCCGGCTGTCCGGAATATCCCCGATCCGCCGGCATGATCAGATAAGAGTAATCACTGTCGTCCGTCTTTGCCCCGTAATAAGTATGGAGAAGTACACCATATCGGTCAACTTTCATCTGATAGGTGCTCATCCGTGTCTGAAGCGTAAAAGTTCCGGTCTCTTTCTTCTCAATAATCGCCATATCTTTTTCTCCTTTTGCATTTTGGTATACGTCAAATACGTTTCCATCAGGCCAGCCATAAATACTCATATGGTCCCAGAAGGATCCTGTTGTTATAAGAGCGAACCGGACGTCCGGTCAGCATATCCGTCATTTCTCCCGGAAGACCGAACCAGCTGAACCGGTCGGCATCCACCCACTGTTCCTGTTCCGAGAAATTCGCCAGTACCATCATCTTATTTTCTTTATGGAACCCAAAGACTGCCGGATTGTCCAGATCCACCGGGGTGGATTTCAGGTCTGACCGGAAATACTCACAGTTCCGGCGGATTTCCAGCATCCGGCGAATACCCTGGAAAATCTGTCCCTGAACGGTCGTCAGGTCCTCACGCTTTTGTGCCGCCTCCCAGTCCATTTTCGGCCGGTGCAGCCACCGGGAATCTCCGGCCTCCTCCGGAACCTCCTTATAACTCCAGTCGTTCAGCTGACCGATCTCGTCTCCGCTGTAAAACAGGGGAATTCCCGTATAAGAGATGATGATGGAATTCAGCAGCAGGATCCTCTTGACTGCCAGCTCGATCTTATAGCTGTGCTTCTCCTTCAACGCCTGCTCCAGCCCGCACATGGAAGCAAAGGTACCGCTGTTTCTCGCGTCCAGCGTCACCGGATTGAATTCATACAGCTCTCCGGTAGAAAAGCTGCCCGGATACCGCCCTTCCATAAACCGGATCATAAACTGTTTATGGGCTTCCGGATCCCAGCCAAGCTCACTGAGCAGATCTGTTTCAAATCCCCATCCAATGTCGTCATGACATCTGCCGTAATTGATCCACACACCGTCCGCCGGCACTCCGTAATCTTTCGCCAGCGACCGCTCCATCAGACGCACATCCCTGGTTGCCAGGGAACTCCAAAGCAGTACCATCAGTGATGCGTTGTACATCACATTGCACTCTTTCGCTTCTTTGGTTCCAAAATATTTGACGATCTCATGGGGCTCCACGATCGCCTCGCCCAGAAAGATAACCGACGGGCAAACCTCCTGCACGATCTGGTACATCATCTGAAGCAGCGTGTGCACCTTCGGATGATTCATACACCGGGTTCCGATTTCCTTCCACATATATGGGATCGCATCCAGCCGGAAGATATCGATACCCTTGTTTGCCAGCGTCAGCAGCACTTCCACGATCTTGTTGAACACCTGCGGATTGGAATAATTCAGATCCCACTGAAATTCATAGAAACGAGTCATCACATATTTGTTCAGATCCGGATACCAGGTGAAATTCCCCGGCGCGACACCCGGAAAAATCTCCGTCATCGTCTTTTCATATTCCTGCGGGATCCGGTCATCGTCAAACATGTGATACATATTGTCGTAATCATGATTACCCTTCTTATATTCCTGTACCCAGACGTGTTCCTTTGCCGTATGGTTCAGCACAAAATCGATGCAGGTGCGGATTCCACGCTTCTTTAACAACTTCACCACGCGTTCCAGCTGGCGCATGGTTCCGAATTTGCGGTCCACCGAAAGATAATCCGACACCGCGTAGCCGCCGTCGTTGTTTCCCTCTCTTGATTTCAGCAGCGGCATAAAATGCACATAAGTGATCCCCAGTTCCGCAAGATAATCAATCTTATCCTCAAAGCCTTTCAGATCTTCGCTGAACCGGTCCACATACAGCATCATTCCCGCCATCTTTTCGGACAGATACCACTGGTTTCCTTCCTTATCCTGCTTTTTCAGCTCCGGACTTCTCCCCGCCTTCGCTGCAGTGATAATCTCCTGCAGCTGATCCCAACGGTACTGTGTGATCTCATTCTCACCATATAATTCAAAGTAGCTTTGCTTCAGTTCCATGGCAACCTCCGTGTTTCCAGTGTTTCCAGTATTTCTCTGCTTTCTGACCTTTCTGTTTCTTCTCTCCTGCTTCCGTGTTTTCATCCGCCGTTCCATAGGATATCAGAAAGCTTTTCCTGTATTTATCCTATCTGGTTTTGCAAGGTTGTACAACAGGTTTTGTGCAAAACAAGAAACTCCGCACAGGACACTGGAGCGTGTCTGAAAATTTACTTCCGCTTTTTCGTGTCAGAAAGTGACAGG
>CABUPZ010000069.1 GCA_902493585.1 uncultured Fusicatenibacter sp.
CCAGAAAGGTAGTCAGCAGGAGGATCTTCGCCTGTGGATCAAGGGTGAGAATCTCTGCCGACGCGGACAGCCCGTCCATCTCTTCCATCCGGATATCCATCAAGAGGATGTCCGGACGGAGAGAATCATAGAGAGTGACCGCCTCTTTTCCGTTCTTACCCGAACCGCAGACCTGAATCTCGCTGTCGGATTCCAGAATCGTTTTCAGAGCCCTGGCTTTCTTGTAAGTCTGCGAAAGCTCCTCATAGGACGAACTGCGGAACCACAGAATTCCGCCAAAAATCATTCCCAGGAGAAGATAATAAATGGTAAAAGCAGAAGCGCCGGAAACAGAGTAGCGGAAGAGAAGACCAGTCGGCAGAAGGATCCATAAATTCCTTCGGGACAGGAGTCCCGCAGACAGGCAATCATATGCCAGTAGAGGACAGAAAAGAATTCCCTGAGGGAAAAATACGGTCGCCAAGCCATAGCCTCCTAAAACCATCAGGGAAAATCGCCTCTGCCGGGAGAGTTCGAGAAGACAGGAACATGCAGACGCAAGAAAGAAAAAGCTCACAAACAACGCATCCGCCGGCATCAGCAGACAGATTCCCAGAGTATATAAGAGCAGCAGCGCCTTGTCGATCAGTCGGTTCACGGTTGCTTTCCCTCCTTCTTGAGAAGCAAGTCATCGGAAGACAGAAACTCATACCTTCCGGTATAGTACCCTACCATTCCGTTTCGCTTCGCCAGCAGCCCCCTGGGCTCTACATCACAGCAAGCCAAAATTTCACCGGCCTGCACAGACAGGCAATAAGTGGTCATGTTGTAACAGTAGCGTTTCCCTTTATAGTTATAAAGTTGATCATTTGCTACCGGTATCTCCAGGTCAATGGCAGGGAGATAGCAAATGCTTTCCGTCTCATCCTTCCGGATGACCTCTGCCTCCGTGCGGGGAAATCCCAGCGTCAGCGGATCTTTCGATGGCTCCTGACTGTCCAGTGCGCGAAATCTTGGCAAATCATCATAAGCCCCGAAGTCAATATGTTCCCTGTGCAGAATCAGGTAGTTGATCTGATGCCAGCGGTTGAGACCGTTGCCGCCGTCAATGCTGATGACATTGGTGTCCCGGTTAAAATAAGGGTTTACATTGATGATTGTTTCACAGTAGTTGCTGGCCGGCCAATGTCCTACGATGAGTGGCTTTTCAAATCGGTGAAGCTGTGTGCCGAAAGCTTTCGCTGTCAGGCAAAAGTCCCTGTCCTGTTCCGTCAGCGGACCAGGTTTCAGTCCCGCATGAACAAAGATAAAGTGTTCGGTTTCCAGAATATGGGGCAACGAGTTCAAAAAGTCCAGTTCAGCAGCATAACGCTTGGGAACAGCGGCCTTCAGCGCCCGCACTTCCTCCAGTGTCTGCCAACTCATTCCCATTTCCAGAGCCATCTCCCGCAAAATAATATTTTTGCGGTGATTCATGTAATCGTGAACTTCCTCGTCGGTCACCTCATCGTTATACCACTCGGAGAATATCGTGTCATTATTGCCGGCAACCATATACACATTGCCAGCCTGAGCACAACGCATAACCGTGTGGAGCAATTCCAGCGAATGCTCGCCCTTTTCCAAAAGATCGCCCACGATAACCAGGGCATCCTGTGGGCTGAATTCCACCTGACGCATAGTTTCGAGAAATCCCTGGTTGTCGCCATGAATATCACTGACTACAATTGTACGTTCGTACGGATCCAAATTGGCATGAGCCACGATCGCTTTTCCGCTCATTTCTTTTTCCTTTCTGCTGCGTTTCTCATTTTTTTCATTATATCTTGGTGTCTCATAAAAGTAAAGGTGTCACAGTTCACTTGCTGAACTGTGACATTTGTCATGGAAGTTCCTGACACCAGACACTGTGAAAAGAGAAAAAGATCTGATAGGATAGAATCAGACAGGAGCCCTGCTGACGGAATTGCAGCATGGATAAGAAAAGTCAAAAAAGAAAGGACGGAACGCAAATGTCTATGATAGAGATTCGAAATCTTGTAAAAAGATACAAAGATACGATCGCACTGGACCACCTGAATCTGGATATTGAAGAAGGTGAAATTTTCGGACTTCTCGGTCCAAACGGTTCGGGAAAAACCACGGTGATCAACTGCCTGCTGGCTTTGCTGAAATTTGACAAGGGAAGCATTAAAATTTTCGGGGAAGAGATCCAGCCGGACAGCTATGAGATCAAGCGGCAGATTGGAATCGTCATGCAGAATGTCGCTGTTTTCAACGAATTGACTGTCTATGAAAACGTGGATTATTTCTGCGGACTTTATGTGCCGGACAGAAGAAAACGGAGACAGCTGGTGGAAGAGGCGATCGCTTTTACCGGACTGGAAGGTTACGAAAAGAAACGGCCGAAAAAGCTGTCCGGAGGACTGCTTCGCCGTCTGAATATTGCCTGCGGCATCGCTCACCGGCCAAGACTGGTGATCCTGGATGAACCTACCGTAGCGGTAGACCCCCAGAGCCGCAACAAAATCCTGGAAGGGATCTGTCAGATGAACCGTCAGGGTTCCACCATTATCTACACCTCCCATTACATGGAAGAAGTGGAACAGATCTGCAGCCGGATCGCCATACTGGATAAAGGAAGATGCCTGGCGTTGGGCACAAAGGAAGAACTGAAGCATATGATCAAGACGGGAGAGAAGGTTCATCTGGAGGGGATCTGCCTGACACCGGCCCAGCTGGAGACCATCCGCCGGATGCCGCAGGTTTATTCTGCTGTCTACGAAAATGAAACTCTGACGCTTCGTTATGAGGGAAGCGGCAGTCATCTGCTCGGACTGCTCCACTATCTGGAAGAAGAGCATCTGACCTGCGGAAACTGCTTTTCCGAGCTGCCGACACTGAACGATGTATTTCTTGAAATCACGGGAAAAGAACTCAGAGACTGAATGTGGAGGAATGCTTTATGCTTTTGATTATGAAACGGCAGATCCTGGTAAACATCCGGGAAAAATCCAATATTTTCTGGACCATGATCTTTCCGCTGATCCTTGCCACTTTATTTCATTTTACACTTGGAGAGATGCTGGATCAGAATGGAATGGAAACCATTTCGGCTGCCTATGTGACCGGATCCGCCGCAGAATCCGTGGGGGATGCATCCGGCGGGGAACAGGACAAGTTTCTTGAATATCTTGAAAACTTCAGCCAGTCCTGGCTGGAAATCCGTCCCATGACAGAGAAAGAGGCAAAGGATGCACTGAAAAACGATGAAATTCTCGGTATTTTTTACGGTGGAGAAGAGAAGCGTCTGACCATCGGGGAGAACTCTACATACACCAGCATTCTCTCACAGATTCTGGAGATTTATGAAAAAAATGAAGCGTTGATCGCCCGGATTGCACAGGATCATCCGGAACACCTTTCCGATGCTGTCGCGGCGCTGGAAGACTATAAAACCTGCACGGAGACCGTGACCTTTGACGGAACATCCATGGACAGTGTACAGAACTATTTCTTTGCCCTGATTGCGATGACCTGCCTTTACGGCAGCTTTATGGGAATGTACAACGCCGTTGGCGTTCAGGCAAACACATCCGTTCTCGGAGCACGGCTGACTGCAGGGTGTGTGAAACGGTATAAAAGTATTGCCGCCAGCCTTCTGTCTTCCTGGATGATCAGTTTTCTTGAGGTTTTGATTCTGCTGTTCTATATGGATGTGATTCTGGGAGACATTGATCTGTCAGGGCAGATACTTCAGATTTTTGTCATCTGTGCAGCAGCGACCCTGTATTCCTGCAGTCTGGGAATGGTGATCGGAACCGTTGGCAGCTGGAGCGCAAACCTGAAGAACGGAATAGTGGTGGCTGTAAGCATGGCATGCTCCTTTGCCGCAGACCTGATGCTCAGCGGAGTGAAAAGTGCGATTGAAACGTATGCGCCGGTGATCAACCGGATCAATCCAGGCGCACTGACCACAGATGCCTTTTACAGTGTGCTGGTCTACAATGATACAGAAAAATATTTCAGAAGCCTGATTCTGCTGACCGTTTTTGCTTTGCTTCTTTTGACGGCCGCAGTTTTATCGATGAGGAGAATGCGATATGAAAGTATATAAGGGATATCTCATGGCACTGAGAGCGAACGTATCCACGATCATCCTGTACTGTTCCATTTTTCTGCTGGTGGCAGTTTCTATGGTACACCTTTCCTCTGGAGAAAAAAGCAGCGGAAGTTATTCTCAGCAGAGACTTTCCATCGGCGTGGTGGATCGGGACAACAGTCTCTGGTCAAAAACACTTGTGGATTATCTGGAACAGTATCACGATGTGACAATCATGGAAGATGATATGGATGCCCTGGCGGAGTCTGTCTACCGTTCTGACATTGTCTACGCTGTGATGATTCCGGAAAATTTTCAGGAAACCTGTATCCTGGGAGAAGAAACGATCGAGACACTGACGGAATCCGGAAGTCAGTGGGAGTACTATGTGAACGGAAGGATCGACAGCTTTGTCAATACGGCAAAAGTCCTTCTGGCAGGAGGCTATTCTTCCGAGGAAGCGGCACAGCATACGCTGGAAACCGCAGTAATCCAGGCGCAGGTGCGGCTGGAAAGTTCCCGGGAGGACGCGGCAGTTTACAATGTGTTCCGTTTTATGCCGTATCTGTATTTCAGCATTCTGTGCTTTGTCCTGGGATTGATTCAGAAGGAATATCAGAATATTGATATCCGCAGAAGACTGCTTGCCTCCAGCCTGACTTTAAAAAGCCAGAATCTCCAGAGCCTGCTTGCTTTTTTCACGATCGGAATACTCTCATGGATTCTCTGCGAGGGAATCGGCGTCCTCACCTGTGCTTCCGAATTCTGGGACAATCCGAATCGGTGGCTGATCTTTCTCAATGGATTTACGATCATGCTGGCGGCTCTGGCTGCATCCTATTTTGTCGGAAGCATGGCAAAAACCGCTTCCGCAGTTAACGGAATGGCAAATGTTCTGAGCCTTGGTTTTTGTTTCCTGGGCGGAATCTTTGTCCCTCTGGAACTTCTGACCGGCGTGATCAAAGACATCGGTCAGTTTTTCCCCACCTACTGGTATGCGCAGAACATCTCGATTCTCAGCTTTAATGACACACTGACCGATTCTCTGAAGACAACCCTTTTTCAGGGAATGTTGATCCAGGTTCTTTTTGCCTTCGCATGCGTGGCGGTTGCTCTGGCAATCGGGAAAGCGAGGAGACAGGAAGAAGCAAATTGAAATTCAGCAGCATAAAATACTCTTATTCAAAGAATCGGAAACATCGACGAGGCGGAGATGTTGTCCACGTTTAACTGCGGTGTCGGTCTGATTGTTGTGGTTTCGGAGCGTTATGCAGAACAGGCGATTCGGAACATTGCAAAATATCACGATTGTTATGAGATTGGCAGAATCCGAAAGGGAAAAGGAAAGGTTCTTTTCAGAAACTCTGTCAACTGGGAATCTTCATAAGCATTGATAAAAATCTATTGACCTGAAGTGAACTCCAAGGTGTATAATCTTCCAACATAAGCTGGAAGGTGATACACCTTTTTGATACCTGAAAACAAGGAGGAACAGAACATGGAATATCGTAAACTGCCAAAAGGAGAGGAACGCATCAGCATTCTGGGAATGGGAACCAGTTCCATCGGAGCTTCCGGGGAAAAGGAAACGCAGGAAGTGATGGCTCTTGCGCTGGAACAGGGGATCAATTATTTTGATCTTGCATCCGCCGATGCCGTTCCATTTCCGGCGTTTGGCAAGGAAATCGCCGGCTGCCGAAAGGATGTGCATTTCCAGATTCATTTCGGAGCAGACTACCACACAGGAACCTATGGATGGACCACCAACCTCGATACCATCCGCAAATCCATTGACTGGCAGCTGAATGCACTGAAGACAGACTATATTGATTTTGGCTTCCTGCACTGTATCGATGAGGAGAGCGACCTGAGGAAGGTACAGGAAAACGGCGTGCTGGAATGGATCAAAGAGCTGAAAAAACAGGGAATCGTACGCCATATCGGATTTTCTTCCCATACGCCTACAGTAGCAGAAAAGATTCTGGATACTGGCTGTATCGATATGATGATGTTCAGTATCAATCCATCCTATGACTACAGTCATGGCGATTATGGAATTGGAAAAGTAGATGAACGAATGGCGCTGTACCGCAGATGTGAAGCGGAGGGTGTGGGAATCTCTGTCATGAAAGCATTCAGCGGCGGTCAGCTGCTTCAGGCGGAGACTTCACCGTTCGGATGTCCGCTCACGGAATATCAGTGCATTCAATATGCGCTGGATAAGCCCGGCGTTCTGACGGTACTGCCCGGAGTGAGAAACAAAGCAGATCTTCAGAGAATTCTCGGTTTCCTGAATGCATCGGATGAGGAAAAAGATTACTCCGTGATCGGAAATTTCGCGCCAAAAGACGCGGAGGGCGTCTGCGTTTACTGCAATCACTGTCAGCCATGTCCGGCGGGGCTGAACGTGGGATTGATCAATAAATATTATGATCTGGCGAAAGCGGGAGACGAACTGGCGAAAGACCATTACAGAAAGCTGGAGAAAAAAGCAGATGACTGTATCCGTTGCGGACATTGTGAAAAACGGTGCCCGTTTCATGTTAGTCAAATCAGCCGCATGGATGGGATCGCAGAGTATTTCAACAAATAGTTACAGCCGCAAGAACAAAATATTGCAGCCCAAATAAAAGAAAAAGGATGCCAGAAATGTCTGTAGTTTTTGAGCACAGACATTCCGGCATCCTTTTTATTCTGCCATCGGAAGTATTCAGTTTTTCGGCAAATGCACTGTATAAGAATGTTCTTCCAGCACAGTCTTGGCGCTGCCGCAGGCTTCCGGTTGATAAAATTCTATGCGCAGAACCCCTTCTTCAAATTCTCTGTTATGAATGATCCCAATATTTTTGATATTGATATCATTCTCTGCAAGCAGGGTAGTGACGGCGGCGATTCCTCCTGTCTCATCGTACAGATCGCAGTACAGGACAAAGGTGCGCGTCGCCGGTCCATTGGCGTCCGGAAGAGAATCCCGATAATTCTTTGCTGTATCAAACATCCGGAAAATTTCTTCCGTCTTCTGGTTGTCCACCAGATATTTTGCCTGCACCAGAGCCCGGATATAGGCGTCGAGAACTCTGGAAATCTGCGCCTGATTGGATGCGCAGATCTGCTGCCACATAACCGGAGAGGAGGATGCGATCCTGGTAATATCCTTGAACCCTCCGGCGGCAATCATTTTCATATATTCTTCCGGCGTATCCAAAACTTCCAGTGTATTCACCAAAGTGGAGGCAACAATATGCGGTAGGTGGCTGACTGCCGCCGTGACATAATCATGTTCCTCATAGGTCAGGACCATCGGAATGGCTTTCAGAGAGCGTACCAGCTCCACAAAGTCTGACAGGGTGGAAATTTCGATCTCTGCTTCCGGTGTGACAATATAGTATGCGTTTTCCAGCAGATAGTCGGTGGAATTGGCAAATCCGATCTTTTCGGATCCGGCCATCGGGTGGCCTCCGATAAAATTCCGGATCATTCCAAGTTTCTGTACTTCCTGATGGATTTCTCCTTTTACACTTCCGACATCGGTAATTATACAGGAAGGCTTAATGATTTCTTTCAGAAACGGCAGATAAGACAGATTTGTTCCCACCGGCGCGCAAAGGAAAATGTAATCACATTCCGAAAAGCGCGGATCACGTTCCGCCAGCGCCACATCGATGACACCGACCGCAATCGCTTCCTTCAGCGTTTCTGTTGTGTGAGAATAAGCCATCAGATAACAGTCCGTTCGGAATTTTTTCATTGCCCTGGCGATCGAACCGCCGATCAGCCCGAGGCCGATAAAGCCAACTGTAATTTTATCCATCGTGTTACAAAGTCCTTTCCGCCAGTTCCCTGTAGGGAGCCAGCTCTTTCATCAGTATATCAAAACGGTCGAAGGTCAGAGACTGGGGACCGTCCGAGAGAGCATGCGACGGGTCATTGTGTACTTCGATCATCAGACCGTCTGCACCGCAGGCGATAGCTGCCTTTGCCAGCGGAGACACATAGGCGGCAACGCCGGTTGCATGGCTTGGGTCAACAATGATCGGAAGATGGGTTTTCTCACGGATCACAGGCACTGCACTCAGATCCAGCGTATTTCTTGTGGCTGTTTCATAGGTACGGATTCCCCGTTCGCAAAGCACAACATTTGGATTGCCTTCGGATATAATATATTCGGCAGCGTTCAGCCACTCGTCAATGGTAGCGGCGATTCCACGTTTCAGCAGTACCGGGAGTCCGGATTTTCCCGCCTCCCGAAGGAGCTGGAAGTTCTGCATGTTTCTTGCGCCGATCTGGATCATATCCACATATTTTACAGCGGCATTGATGGCTTCCAGGCTGATCACTTCGCAGATCGTATTCAGCCCGTAGGCTTTCTTTGCTTCCGCCATATAGCGAAGGCCTTCTTCCTCCAGACCCTGGAAGGAGTACGGAGAAGTGCGGGGTTTGTATGCGCCGCCGCGGAGGATCTGAGCGCCTGACCGTTTTACATTTTCTGCGATGAGCATCAGCTGTTCTTCGGTTTCCACCGCACAGGGGCCCGCCATAACGGTCAGTGTGTCAGGCCCGATCCTGTGATTTCCGACCTGAACGGTCGTCGGTTCCGGATGGAACTTTTTGTTGGCAAGCTTATAGCTTTCTGTGATTGGAACCAGCCGGTCCACATAAGGGAGCAGCTGAAGATTTTCGTGAGACAGCAGGTTTTTGTCTCCGACAACGCCGATGATGGTCACCTGTTTTCCTTCGGAAAGGTGGGTTTCCAGTCCTTTCGCCTGGATCAGGCCGGTAACTTTCTGAACTGCCTCTTTCGGGGCATTGGGTTTCATTACAATAATCATGATCTGTTCCTTTCCCGGTCTGTGCAGATCCCGTCAGGACAGTGCCCGGCGGAAAATGTTTCACAGACCATACAATATGGTGCTGTTCAGCAGAAACCCCTTCGCTGTGCTTCTTCCAAAAGATACGGCTGTATCTGAGGATACGTCAGCGCCTCAGGGATTGTGTCAAAAAATTCAATCTGTTCGATTTCACTGTGCAGTTCTTTTTCAAATTCCGTAATCTCCGCATAATACAGCATCCCATAAGATTCCTCGTTCTGGTTTTCCCATTCTCTGGTAACGGAATACACACATACCGGAGTGATGCTATATTGGACAGCGCCTGTCTCTTCGTACAGCTCTCTCTTTGCAGTTTCCAGAATGGTTTCTCCGGCTTCGCGATGTCCGCCCGGGATTTCATAGGTATTACGCGCACGATGTCTGCAATAGACCCATTTGTCGTTGGATTTGGAAATGATCACGGCAACTTTTAACAGAGAATCATCCGCATGGTCGTAAAATTGGACGTTTCTGATTGTTTTGTCATGTACTTCGGTCTTCATAAATTTCCTCCATTGTCCTGTTTTCTGCACAGTAAATTTATTGTAAGTCATGGACGAAAAATTGTCAACAATTTATTGCTTTAAAGTGAGAAAACAATATAGTGGTTCTGCAGTGGATGCAAATTTGCCGCACTGCCCGGAAGAAAACAGAGTCCTGTAGGCATCCAGCCATCTGAAAGAACCGTCAGTGCTGCATAATGTACATCGAAATAGAGATGAAAATTCGAAAATTCAGAATTATATTGTTAAATTTATATAATATACTTGAAAAAATATCGATTTTTTAGTAAAATATAGACCATAGGAAGAGGAGCGGAGACGTGAAACTTCACATGTCGGAGTGCAGAATATTCGGATCCATGGACAAAATGAATGGATCCGGCACTTCTGGACATAAATTTAATATTGGGAGGTATTACATATGGACGTTTTTAGAACTGACCGAATCAGAAATGTGGTCCTGCTTGGACACGGCGGCGCCGGAAAGACAACGCTGGCAGAGGCTATGGCGTATCTTTCCGGAATTACTAACCGCCTGGGCAAAGTAAGCGACGGAAATACCATCAGTGATTTTGATAAAGAAGAGATCAAACGCCAGTTTTCCATTTCCACATCCATGATCCCGATTGTCTGGGGAAAGAATAAGATCAATGTTCTGGACACACCGGGCTTCTTCGATTTTGTCGGCGAGGCACAGGAAGCAGCCTGCGCGGCGGACGCAGCCGTTATCGTTGTTTCCGGTAAAGCAGGTGTTCAGGTCGGAACGCAGAAGGCGTGGGAACTCTGCGAAAAATACAACCTGCCCCGTATGATTTTTGTTACCGATATGGACATCGACAATGTCAGCTACCGTCAGGTGGTGGAGCAGCTGACAGAGCTGTACGGCAAACGGATCGCTCCGCTGCACATGCCTATCCGTGAAAATGAAAAATTTGTGGGATACATCAATATCGTCAAGAACAAAGGACGCCGCTATATTGACAAAGATAAAAAGGAAGAATGCGAGATTCCGGAATATTCCGAAGAATATCTGGGGAAATACCGTGAGACTTTGATGGAATCCGTAGCGGAAACCAGCGAGGAATTTATGGACCGGTATTTCAGCGGCGAGGAATTCTCTGTGGCTGAGATTTCCGCAGCGCTGGCAACCAATGTAGGAGACGGTTCTCTGGTTCCGGTCTGCATGGGATCACCGATCAATCTGCAGGGTGTTTCCAACCTGCTGGACGATATCTGCGGATACTTCCCGAGCCCGGCAGAACGTCCATGCGCAGGCCTGAATACGGCGACCAACGAAATCTTCCAGGCAAATTATAATTTCCAGAAATCGAAATCCGCGACCATTTTCAAGACGATCGTTGATCCGTTTATCGGAAAATACTCCTTGATCAAAGTCTGCTCCGGCGTTATCAAGAGCGATGATATCCTGTACAATGTGGAGCAGGAGTCCGAAGAAAAACTGAACAAACTCTACGTTCTGGAAGGTTCCAAGCCGATCGAGGTGCCGGAGCTTCATGCGGGAGATATCGGAGCGATCGCAAAACTCGGCGATGCAAAAACAGGTGATTCCCTGGCAACCAAAGCGGCTCCGATCCGCTACGGAAAACCGGAAGTGTCTGTTCCGTATACGGCAAAACGTTATAAACCAAAGAACAAAGGCGATGTAGATAAAATCTCCCAGGCTTTCCAGAAAATGATGCAGGAAGATTTGACCATGAAGGTAGTCAACGATTCCGCAAATCATCAGACTCTGATTTACGGAATGGGCGATCAGCATATTGATATCATTGTCAGCAAACTGCAGGAGCGTTATAAAGTGGAACTGGAACTGAGCAAACCGAAGGTTGCGTTCCGCGAGACCATCCGCAAGAAATCCGATGTGGAAGCGAAATATAAGAAACAGTCCGGCGGACACGGACAGTACGGTCATGTAAAAATGCGCTTTGAGCCGTCTGGAAACCTGGATGAGGCCTATGAGTTTTCTCAGGAAGTTGTCGGCGGTGCAGTTCCGAAGAATTACTTCCCTGCAGTGGAAAAAGGTCTTCAGGACGCTGTGGAATCCGGCCCTCTGGCAGCATATCCGGTGGTTGGCGTAAAGGCGGTTCTGTATGACGGTTCCTACCATCCGGTAGATTCTTCGGAAATGGCATTCAAAACTGCGGCAAAGATGGCATTCAAGAAAGGATTTATGGAAGCGTCCCCGGTTCTTCTTGAGCCCATCGTTTCCCTGAAAGTCATTGTGGAAGACAAATATACCGGAGATGTTATGGGAGATCTGAACAAACGCCGCGGACGTGTGCTTGGCATGAATCCTGACCACGGCGGAAAGACTGTGATTGAAGCGGATGTTCCGGAACTGGAAATCTACGGATATTCCACAAGTCTTCGTTCCATGACCGGTGGAAGCGGAGAGTTCTCCTACGAATTTGCAAGATATGAGCAGGCGCCATCGGATGTTCAGCAGAAAGAAATTGAAGCGAGAGCAAGCAAAGTGGTGAACGATGAAGAATAAGATGAAAGCATAATACTGGCATAAGAAAAGGAAACAGACCTGAAACTTCTTCTTTTGGAAGTATCTTTCAGGTCTGTTTCCTTTTCTTCGACAGCAAGGAGTGCTGTCGCCCTTTCATTGCCTGCCTGCAACGGCGAGCGGTTGTCAGCGAGAAACGCCAGTTTCCTGCTTCCTGTGTTTTGCAGCAAATCGAATCATAACAAGAGTAGTAAGAGCAATCATACAAAGACCGGAAATGAAAAACCAGACATTCACGCCCACTTTTTCTGCGATCGGACTGCTGAAAAGTAACCCGATAGGCATTGTGACGGAAGAGATCAAAGTAAGTACCGAAAATGCCCGCCCCACCTTCTTTTTAATATCAAATAAGTAATGGTAACAGAAAGTATATCCCATACAGCGATACAAAGAATCACTGACAAAAGGCTGAATGGCTGAGGGAAAGTGACTCCTGGAATATCACCGGCTCGCATAACAATCGCCGCAGTAGAGCAAATCGGATGCACATACATATTTGCTGTCATCAGGAAGAAGCCAGCGAAGGCATAGACTAATGTCAGGCAAAACGGAAGGATGTATCCCTTTGTAACAGCGGCCACAGACAAAAAAGCCGTCCAAATCCGGCATCATTACATCCAGAATAATCAGGAAACAGTCGTCTTTGTTTTCCGAGAGTAGCCGCAGACCATCTAAACCGCCATACGCCACTGCCGCGGACAGATTCTCCTGTTCCACGCATTTTCTGCTCTTTTCAGAGAATACGAGAGATTTTCCCTGATTTTTCATTCATCAGATCTGCTCGATTGCCTGAATCAGCCTGTCCGCATCCTCTTCTTTTGTCGCCCAGGATGTACAAATCCGGACCATCTGATGTCCATCGTCCACCACCTGATCCAGTGAAAGAACAAACTGTTCTGAGAGTGTCTTTACAGCGTCGTTGGGAAGGACCACAAAAATCTGATTGGTGGTGTTCTCGCAGACGAGTTCAAAGCCTTTTTCCTGAAGC
>CABUPZ010000070.1 GCA_902493585.1 uncultured Fusicatenibacter sp.
ACCCGGAAGGCGGTTCAACCTGCATAAA
This sequence comes from uncultured Fusicatenibacter sp., assembly GCA_902493585.1. Lineage (GTDB taxonomy): Bacteria > Bacillota > Clostridia > Lachnospirales > Lachnospiraceae > Fusicatenibacter. The sequence goes on from CABUPZ010000070.1 coordinate 29, forward strand.
ACGAACGCTGCGAATGAAGAGCTGGTTAGCAGACTGTTTTACGGGCGCGAAGCCCAAGAAAGGAGCCGCTATACCGATTGCTTTTATCATTCTAACAGCTTAAGCAACAAGATGGGTAATTCCTTACTGGCTGTAAGGGATATTAACCATAAATATATTGTAGTAGAAGGGAGTGTCGTAAAATCTGATTTTGCGACACTCCCTAAACGTTTCTTTTTAGTGTTAAATTTTTCCATCCGCAATTGACGCATCCCCCAACCCGTCGTATAATAATTACAATGCAGGTTTATTAATTTACAAGATACAGGAAAAGAACGCAATGATTTTTGAGACACATGCACATTACGATGATGAGGCATTTGACAGTGACAGAGAAGAACTTCTTTCTTCCATGCAGGAAAACGGGATCGGACATATCGTCAATGTTTCGGCGAATCTGGATTCCCTTGACAGGACCAGAGAGCTGATGGAACAGTATCCCTTTATCTACGGTGCAATGGGACTGCACCCGGATGAGGTGGGCGATATGAATGAAGCCGTCATGCAGAAACTGAGAGACTACTGCCGCCTGGAAAAGACGGTGGCGGTCGGTGAAATCGGTCTGGATTACTACTGGGAGAAAGAGAATCATGAGACTCAGCGGTACTGGTTTGAACGGCAGCTGGAACTTGCCAGGGAGGAAAAACTTCCTGTGATCATTCACAGCAGGGATGCGGCCGCAGACACGCTTCAGGTGATGAAGGACTGCCGTGCCGGTGAGATCGGCGGTGTGGTTCATTGCTTCTCTTATTCCAGAGAGATGGCAGGAGAATATCTGAAGATGGGACTGTATCTGGGAATCGGCGGCGTACTTACGTTCAAGAATGCCCGGAAACTCCGGGAGGTAGTCGAATATGCGCCTCTGGACCAGCTGCTGCTGGAGACCGACAGTCCGTATCTGGCTCCGGTTCCTTACCGGGGGAAGAGAAATTCTTCCTTGTATCTTCCGCTGATCGTACAGCAGATCGCGGAAATCAAACATCTGTCCTGTGAGCAAGTCATAGAACAGACGGAACAGAATGCGATGCAGTTATTTCTGACGTAGTAACCGTTCCGCTGACTGAACAGTTACTGTCTGACAAATCAGGAGATATGATTTTTTGGAGGAGAAAGAGAAATGATTAATTGGAAGAGACTTGGAGAAAAGCGCGCGAAACTGGTTCGGTTCGCTTTTGTCAGTTCTCTGATCGCTATGCTGGGAAACCCAATGTTTGTATCTGCGGATCCGTATACACAGCCGGAGGAGACGACAGCACAGCAAGAGGTACTGGCAGCTTCCGTTCCCGCCGCCCAGCCGGAAGTTTCCGCTGACGGACAGGCGGAGGAATCCGCTGCGGAGACGGTTCCGACGCCGGAAACAACTCCGGAAGCAGAGTCAACACCAGAAGCGACGCCGACCCCGGAGGCAACGCCGACGCCAGAAGCAACGCCGACGCCGGAAGCAACGCCGACGCCAGAAGCAACGCCGACGCCGGAAGCAACCCCGACCCCAGAGGCAACGCCGACCCCGGAAGCGACACCAACGCCAGAGGCAACGCCGACGCCGGAAGCAACACCAACGCCAGAGGCGACGCCGACCCCAGAGGCAACGCCAACCCCGGAAGCGACGCCAACGCCAGAGGCAACGCCAACGCCAGAGGCAACCCCGACGCCGGAAGCAACGCCGGCGCCAGAAGAAACGGTTCCGGAGGAGCCTTCTGCCCCGGTGATAACGGTTACGCCGCCGAAGGTAAGTATCGAAAATACTCCGTGGTTATTCCATACGGTAGAGAAAGATTATGCGCTGGTACAGGTCAATACATATCTGAATGTCCGTGAAGGAAAGGGAACCTCCTATCGGATCGTGGGAACAATCCCGAAGAATGGTCTTTGCTATGTGATCGCGGACGCGGATTCAGACTGGGTATTTATTGAATCCGGTGATGTGCGTGGATTTGTCAGCAAACGTTATCTGCTGACCGGCGAGGCAGCGCATAACGCGGTGAAAACGGCAGGCGAGGACAGTTATGTATTGGGTGAAGTGAAAGTGGAGCCCTGGGACAATGAGGCATACACGTATTCCTACAATACGGTGAAGACCGTGCTTTCCACAAACGCATTCCGCAATTCTGTTCTGACTTACGCGCAGCAGTTTCTTGGAAATCCGTATGTATGGGGCGGAACGAGCCTGACCAATGGTGCGGACTGTTCCGGATTCGTACAGCAGATTTTTGCAAACTTTGGATATGAGCTGCCGCGTACCTCCAGAGAGCAGGCGAACGCAGGAGAAAAGATTTCTCTGGAAGAGGCTCAGCCAGGCGACCTGGTATTCTATCAGAGAGACAATGGATATATCTATCACGTTATGATCTACATGGGAGACGGAAAGGTCATCCATGCCAGCAGTGAAAAAACGGGAATCATTATTTCCGATTACAACTACAGCCGTTCCACCGGATATGCGGTGAGAGTGATTGAGGAAGACGCAAGTGCGATCACGATCAATTCCGGAGAGAATTATGTGAAGCCCAACGGTCAGTATCTCGGCAAATTTAAACTGACTGCTTACTGCAACTGCCCGATCTGCTGCGGCAAATGGTCCGGCGGCCCGACCGCATCGGGAACCGAGCCGACGCAGGGACGTACCGTTGCGATTGCGGGACTTCCGTTCGGAACGAAGCTGAACATCGGCGGTCAGGTCTTCACCGTAGAAGACAGAGGTACCCCGTACGGCCATGTGGATGTCTATATGAACAGCCATGACGAGGCAAATGTATTCGGCGTACAGTACGCGGATGTGTTCCTTCAGGATTAAGTCAAAAACCCCGCGGGAATAAAATCTTTTATAGTTGATATGAGACCCTCATATAGGACAAGGAAAGTTCTATATGAGGGTTTTGTTTTTTGATGTACTGGATGTTGTCTGAATTTTTTGTATAAATCGCATAAAAATACTCGGTTCGACACAAAATGTTTATTGACTTCTTCTATACCGATTGGTATAATATACAAAAAGAAAAGCAGAAGTTCACGAAGGATTTCTGACAGTGACGTTTGAATGACAGCAGAGCAAGAAATCTGAGCAGCAAGGAGATGGACAATGGATAACCGACAGGCAATACTGGACAGCGCTCTGACGTTGTTTTATGAAAAAGGATATGACGCGGTGGGTGTACAGCAGATCGTAGATGCAGCAGGGGTGACAAAGCCCACGCTGTATTATTATTTCGGAAGCAAGCAGGGTCTGCTGTCATGTCTGCTGGAAGAGCATTTTTCGAAGCTGGAAACGCAGATGGAGCAGGTGAAGGAAGCGCCGGAAAAGATCCAGGATAAGCTGTATCATGCAGCGAGGATTTTTTTAAATGGGGCATCCGCGGAACCGGAGTTTTATCTGATGATGCTTGCGTTGTTTTATTCCGGAAGAAAGAGTGAGGGATTTCAGACGGTATATCCTCTGATTGAACGGTATTACCGGATCTTTGTGGAAATTTTTGAGCATGCCAGCCAGGAACTTGGAAATATGCGCGGACGGCAGAGGCAGTTCGCAGTCGGATTTTCCGGTATGCTCAACCATTATCTGATGCTTGCGGCGAAAGATATGGATGATCTGTTCAATCTTACGATCACGGATCAGGAAGTATATGAAATCGTGCATCAGTTTATGTATGGAATTTATTCTTAACAGCAGGAGGTTTTTGACAAATGGCACCATGGTATGAGGCAGCGGAATTTTATCATATTTACCCAATCGGACTTTGCGGAGCGCCCGCACGAAATGAACAGGAGGAAGTGACCCATCGGTTTGATGTTCTGACCGAATGGCTGGAGCACGCGGCGGATCTTGGATTTACTGCGGTTTATATCGGACCGTTGTTCGAGTCCACCACCCATGGATATGATACCAGGGATTACCGGACAGTGGACCGGCGGCTTGGAGACAACGAAGATTTCAGAAAATTTGTTGCCCGTGCCCACGAATTGGGCGTGAAGGTCGTTGTGGACGGTGTGTTTAATCATACAGGAAGAGAATTTTTTGCCTTCCGGGATATTCAGGAAAAGAGAGAAAGTTCCCGTTACTGCGGATGGTACAAGGGAATCTGGTTTGGAGGGAATACCTGTTACAATGATGGATTTTCCTACGAGGCATGGAGAAATTGTTTTGAACTTGTAAATATTAATCTCCAGAATCAGGAAGTCCGAGATTATCTGCTGGATGTGATTGATTTCTGGATCGATGAATTTGATATTGACGGCATCCGTCTGGACTGTGCGGACTGTTTGGATTTTGGCTTCATGGAGCAGATGCGCGCCAGAACCGGAAGAAAAAAAGAAGACTTCTGGCTGATGGGCGAGGTGATCCATGGAGATTACAGCCGTTATATCCAGGATGGACAGAAGATGCTTCACAGTGTCACCAACTATGAACTGCACAAAGGTCTGTATTCGGGGCACAACGATCACAATTACTTTGAAATTGCCCACACAATCCGGAGGGAGTTTGATGAAAACGGCGGAATTTACCGTGGAATGAAGCTGTACAGCTTTGTGGACAATCATGATGTGGACAGGATCGCGTCGAAGCTTCAGGATCAGGCATGTCTGATCCCGGTGCATGCGCTTCTGTATTTCCTGCCGGGCATTCCTTCTGTGTACTATGGGTCTGAGTTTGGAATCAGCGGAAGGAAAGAGGGAGGAAATGATGCGCCTCTGCGTCCGGCGCTCTCCCTGAAGGAATTGGAAAAAGAAGCGCCGCATCCGGAACTGGCTGAATGGATCCGGAAGATATCAAAGATCCGCAAGGAACATCCGGCATGTACGGAGGGAAGATATCGGGAGCTTCTTCTGACCAACCGCCAGTATGCTTTCTGCCGGTACAGCGATTCGGATTATCTGCTGGTTGCGGTCAACAATGATTCCCAGGAAGCGGAAGTGCAGATTCCGGTGGAGGGAGCATTTACTTATATCAATGTTTTGACGAAGGAAGAAGTGCCGGTGGAAAACGGCAGAGCGGCAGTAAAGCTTCCGGCATGCGGATGTGTACTGCTGGAGCGTGTTTGAAAATTTATTGTAACCGTTCAGCCAACTGAAGTGTTGCAATTGATTCCCAGGAAATAAAGAAGGGATAAGGAGAGAGTATTATGGGAGAAACAAGAAAGAAAGCGTCAGAAAGAAAGTCTGTGAAGAAAAAAAATACAGGAAGCCCGGCGGCGGAAGAAAAGAAATTTCGGTTTTCTGACCTGGATCAGTATCTGTTCGGGCAGGCGACACATTACGAGCTCTTCTGGAAGATGGGCGCACATCCGGACCGGGTGGACGGAAAAGCGGGCACGTGGTTTACCGTGTGGGCGCCGCATGCCAGCGGCGTTTCTGTGGTAGGAGACTTTAATAACTGGACGCCGGGCGTGCACCGGATGGAACGGACCGGCGAGGGGGGCGTTTACGAACTGTTCATTCCGGGCGTGACGGAAGGCGCGCTGTATAAATACTGTATCAAAACCCGGAGCGGAAGTCTGGTATACAAGGCGGATCCTTATGCCTTTGCATCCGAAAAACGTCCGGGAACCGCTTCCAAAGTTGCCAGGATCGATGGTTATAAATGGGGCGACGACAGCTGGATGGAGAAGAGGAAAAGCTTTGATCCGAAGACTTCGGCGATGACGGTCTATGAGGTGCATCCAGGTTCCTGGATGAAGCATCCGTGGTCGGAGTCGAATCCGGAAGGTTTTTACAATTATGTTCAGTTTGCCCACGCGCTGACCGACTATGTCAAGGAGATGGGTTATACCCATGTAGAGCTGATGGGTATTGCGGAGCATCCTTTTGACGGTTCCTGGGGATATCAGGTAACGGGATATTATGCGCCGACTTCCCGCTATGGAACGCCGAAGGAATTCAAATATCTGGTGGATTATCTCCATAAACACAAGATCGGTGTCATCCTCGACTGGGTACCGGCACACTTCCCGAAAGATGCCCATGGACTGGCGGATTTTGACGGCGAGGCTCTGTACGAATATGCCGATCCGCGGCAGGGCGAGCATCCGGACTGGGGAACCAAGATCTTCAACTATGGAAAGAATGAAGTGAAGAATTTCATGCTTGCCAATGCCCTGTACTGGATTGAGGAATACCATGTGGATGGGCTTCGTGTGGATGCGGTGGCGTCCATGCTGTATCTGGATTACGGAAAACAGGACGGCCAATGGGTGCCGAACAAATATGGCGGAAATCAGAATCTGGAGGCGATTGAGTTCTTTAAACATCTGAATTCGCTGGTTCTTGGAAGAAACAAAGGCGCTGTGATGATCGCGGAGGAATCCACTACATGGCCGAAAGTGACAGGAAAAGTGGAGGACGATGGACTTGGATTTTCGCTGAAATGGAATATGGGATGGATGCATGATTTCCTGGATTACATGAAACTGGATCCGTATTTCAGAAAATACAACCACAACAAGATGACCTTCTCGATGACTTACGCCTTTGCAGAGAATTATATTCTGGTACTTTCCCATGATGAAGTCGTACATCTGAAGTGTTCGATGATCAACAAGATGCCGGGATATCCGGAAGAAAAATTCCAGAACCTGAAGGCGGGATATGCCTTTATGTTCGGACATCCGGGCAAGAAATTGCTGTTTATGGGACAGGATTTCGGGCAGCTCCGGGAGTGGAGTGAGGAAAGAGAACTGGACTGGTATCTGCTGGAGGAGGAAAACCATCAGCATTTACAGGAATATGTGAAAGATCTGCTTCATATGTATACGAAATATCCGGCGCTGTATGCCAATGATAAAGGATATGAGGGATTCCAGTGGGTCAATGCGGATGACGGAGACCGAAGTATCTTCAGTTTTATCCGCTGGTCGCCGACCGGAAGAAATAATCTTCTGTTTGTCTGCAACTTTACTCCGGTGGCACGTCCGGATTATATGTGCGGAGTGCCGAAGCTGAAACAGTACCGGCTGATCCTGGACAGCGACGATGAAAAATATGGCGGAGCGTCTGTGGACCGCCAGAAAGTTTACCGGAGCAAAAAAGGAGAATGTGACGGACAGCCGTATCGGCTTGCGTATGAGCTACCGGCATTCGGCGTAGCTGTATTTACGTTTTAGGGACGAAATCCGCCGCAGAATCTACCTGGGAGAGGTGGGTTCTGCGGCGGATTTCTGGTTTTGTGTTTACAAAATCTGCACGTTGCCAAGACCCATGAGAAGAACGATCAGATAGATCAGGATCAGGACCACAGGGTATACGGCGTAGAAGATGTATTTTTTCTGAATCCCGCGTTCTCCGTTGTAGAATATCACGGGAATGATATCCAGAAAGCAAAGAAATCCGAGCATGACCGATGTGGTGGACATCAGAAAGCATGCCAGTGCCATTCCGAAGACCTGGCGGTTTCTGAGGCTGTACAGGATGACGATGATCAGTGGACCGAAGATTCCGTAGTCCAGTCGGAGAAATACCGCCAGTATACAGGCAGCAGCTGCAATCAGTACCTTGGCTGTGGACTGTTTCCACAGGGACGACTGTGCCAGGGAAGTTTCAGCTTTTTCCAGGAATACCAGCGTGCCAAGTCCCAGCAGCAGTGCAAAGACTGCGTTCTGACGGCTGGGATTGAATGCCGTGCCGCTGTAGACCAGGTCGAAAGGAATTTCGGATACAACTGCCAGGATTCCCAGGCTGGCAGCGTATTTCTTCAGATTGCTGGAATGCATGAATCCTTCCACCAGAAGAAAGCAGAACAGTGGAAATGCCAGAGATCCGATCATCTGAAGGATAAAATCTGCAGTGAACAGAGTACCGTTGACATCCATGAAAGCCTGGTAGGCTTCCTGATCGTTTCCAATGTCTGCCATGCCGTTCTGCAGCAGCATCCTGTCACAGATTGCGGTTGCGGCGGTGCCGATCACCATTGTGATGATGGCGATGATTTTGATCGTGCTTCCGGACAGTTTCTTTTTTGAGTCATCTTGCCGGGTTTTTGTGTAGTTCATAGTCTTGTTCCTCGCTGACAAATAAAAGTATAGTTGATTTTCCCCCACCAGCCGGAGCATGCTTCAAGATGAAAATTTATTCCCGTGATTTTCAGCCACGCTCTGGCGTTTTATAGAAAATTATAGGAAATATGAACATAGGTGTCAATCTGTCTTTTTTCACGATTTCAGACGGGAATTTTCGTCTTTTGTTACAGTTCGTTTCTCAAATGATCAGAATGGTGATCAGGTGAAGGAGAAGCAGATGAACGGGATAGAACGCGTAAAATACATATTTCAGGGAAAGTCCCCGTTTTCCGTTGTATGCCCAGATCAGCGGAAGTCCCAGGAAGGAGAAAAACTGAGAGCTGGAAAGGAAGACCAGAGGAACGCAGCCTGCGCCGAAAGAAAGTCCCCGGTGAGCCCGAAACAGATACATCAGGCTGATGCAGAGGATTCCATAGGCGTCATAATCCGTTTTCAGCCAGAGTGCCAGCAGGCATCCCACTGCAATCACGGCAAGTTTCAGAATCAGTGCGACGGTATGCTGCAGGTTCGGGAGCCGTTCTTCAATCTGACGGATTCCGCAGAGCGTCAGAATTCCGAGAAACAAAGTGAAAAATACGTTCTGTGAGGAAAATTCCAGCAGACAGTTGTGCAGAGCCAGGTCGAAACATGGTTCGGAAATCAGGGCGAAAATTCCCAGGTTCCGGATATAGCGGCTCAAATGCCGGGTATGGAGAAATCCTTCCACCAGAAGAAAGCAGAACAACGGAAACGCCAGACGGCCGACCAGCCGCATGATATCATACAGTGAGACCAGCCAGGAATATTCGGACATAAAAGCCTGATAAGCTTCCAGGGTCATGGAGGTGGTACCGCCCAGGTGCCGGATTATCTGAAGAACCAGAACAGCGCCGGTATGATCGATCAGCATGGAAATCAGCGCGATGATTTTCAGTGAGCTTCCGGACAGTCCGTTTTTAGGAGAAAAATTCATAATTATACACATCCTTTTCCGTTCGGAATATTAGTTAATCCTGTCATAAAAGTCATTATAATAATTCCCTGCCGGCAAGTCAAACAATCTTTTTTTGAATGAGAAATCACTTTACAATAAAAAAATGGGATGTTACCATAGATTTATATGGAAAAGAAAGTTGCTGTTCATTGCCTTTGTTTTGTAGTGAATGGCAGCAGAAAATCAAGAAAAGAAGGGAGAGAAGTACATATGTTAAAAATCCTGGGGGCACAGGTAAAAGAGTTCAAAAAAGCCTCCATCCTGACACCGATCTTCATGATCCTGGAAGTAATTATGGAGACGGTCATTCCGCTCCTGATGGCGTCCATTATCGATGACGGTGTTGAAGCGGGTAATATGCAGCATATTTATACAGTTGGCGCCTGGATGGTTGTGGCGGCAGCTGTTGGTCTGTTTGCAGGTATGATGGGAGGAAAATTCGGCGCAAGGGCGTCGACAGGATTTGCCAGAAATCTGAGAGAGGCGATGTTCGTCAATATTCAGAATTACTCCTTCTCTAATATTGATAAGTTCAGTACAGCCGGACTGGTAACCCGTCTGACGACCGATGTGACAAACCTGCAGAATGCTTATCAGATGCTCCTGCGTATGTGTATGAGAGCGCCGGCAAGCATGATCTGTGCGATGGTCATGGCGTTTACGATTAATGCAAGGCTTGCAAGCATTTACCTGATTGCGGTTATTATCCTTGGAATCTGCCTGTTCCTGATCATGAACAACGCAACCAAGTACTTCCAGCAGGCATTTCCGAAGTACGATGAGCTGAACGCTTCCGTACAGGAAAACGTGTCTGCGATCCGCGTGGTAAAGGCTTATGTGCGGGAAGACTATGAGACAGAGAAGTTCCATAAAGCGAGCCAGAACATTTACAAGATTTTTGTGAAAGCGGAGAAAAATCTGAGCTTCAACGCGCCGTTGATGCAGTTTACCGTATACGGATGTATCCTGCTGATCAGCTGGCTGGGCGCGAAGATGATCGTCGGCACCTCCATGACCACAGGAGAACTGATGAGCCTTCTTGCTTACTGTATGAATATTCTGATGAGCCTGATGATGCTGTCGATGGTATTTGTTATGGTTACCATGAGTATCGCCAGCGCGAGACGTGTCGCGGAAGTGCTCACTGAGAAGAGCGATCTTGCCAATCCGGAAAATCCGGTGATGGAAGTTGCCGATGGAAGCATCGTTTTCGATCATGTGGATTTTGCTTATAAGAAAGACGGCAAAGAGCCGGTGCTCAAGGATATCAACCTGTCCATCCGTTCCGGTGAAACGATCGGTATCATCGGAGGAACCGGAAGCGCCAAGACCAGTCTGGTCAACCTGATCAGCCGTCTTTATGATGTAACTGCCGGAAGCATCCAGGTAGGCGGAAAGGATGTCAGAAGCTACGATATGGAAGTGCTTCGTAATGAAGTGGCGGTCGTACTGCAGAAAAACGTCTTGTTTTCCGGAAGTATCCTGGACAACCTTCGCTGGGGCGACAAAAACGCGACGGAGGAGGAGTGCCGCCGTGCCTGCCGTCTTGCCTGTGCGGATGAGTTTATTGAGAGAATGCCGGATGGCTACAATACTCATATTGAACAGGGCGGAAGCAACGTTTCCGGAGGTCAGAAGCAGAGGCTTTGTATCGCCCGGGCGCTTCTGAAGAAACCGAAAGTCCTGATCCTGGACGACAGCACCAGCGCCGTGGATACCGCTACCGACGCGAAGATCAGAAAAGCGTTTGCTGAGGAAATCCCGAATACAACGAAACTGATCATTGCGCAGCGTATCTCCAGTGTGGAGCATGCGGACCGTGTGATCGTTATGAACGAAGGATGTATTGATGCGTTTGATACGCCGGAGAACCTGTTGAAGAACAATGAGATTTACCGTGAGGTTTATGAATCTCAGACACAGGGCGGCGGAGATTTTGATGAGAAGGCAGGTGAAGAGTAATGCCGGGACCGAACAGAGTGCCTGCCGGAGTGAAATCCCAGGTGAAAAACCCGATGGCGATTTTTCGACGGCTCATGAATTATGTGACAAAACGGTATCTGGTTCAGTGGATTATCGTTATTGTATTGATTTTTGTCAGCGTACTTGCCAATGTACAGGGAACCATGTTCATGCAGACGCTGATCGATGATTATATTACTCCGATGCTTGGACAGAGCGATCCTGATTTTGGCCCTCTGGCTATGGCAATCGCGAGAGTGGCTTGCTTCTACCTTCTTGGTGTGGCAGCGACCTTTACTTACAACAGAATTATGATTTATGTGACCCAGGGAACCATGCGTGCATTCCGTGATGACATGTTTGAACACATGGAAAAGCTGCCGATCCGCTATTTTGACAGCCATGCCCACGGCGATATCATGTCCATCTATACCAATGATATCGATACCCTCCGTCAGATGATCAGCCAGAGTATCCCGCAGATCGTCAACAGCTTGATCACCATTGTCAGTGTGTTTGTCAGCATGGTGATCCTCAGTGTTCCTCTGACGGTGCTCACACTGGTTATGGTCTGTCTGATGTTGTTCGCTACCAAGTCTATTGCCGGACGAAGCGGAAAATACTTTCTCGAGCAGCAGAAAAACCTTGGTACCGTCAACGGATTCATTGAGGAAATGATGGACGGACAGAAGGTGGTCAAGGTGTTCTGCCATGAGGAAGAAAACATCGAAAACTTCCGTAAACTGAACGACCGCCTGCTTGAGAGTGCGGACCGTGCGAATACCTTTGCCAATATTCTCGGGCCGGTCAACGCGCAGATGGGAAATATCAGTTACGTGCTTTGTGCCATCGTCGGAGGCGCACTGGCGCTGAGCGGTATTTCGGGTCTTACGCTTGGAGGACTGGCGAGCTTCCTGACCTTCAACAAGAGCTTCAACATGCCGATCAACCAGGTCAGCCAGCAGTTGAACGCCATTGTTATGGCGCTTGCGGGAGCGGAACGTGTCTTCCGTCTGCTGGATGAAGAGCCGGAGGAAGACAACGGCTACGTTACCCTGGTCAACGCGGCGGAAAAAGACGGAAAACTTGTGGAATCCGAAAAACGTACCGGCCGCTGGGCATGGAAACATACCCATCAGGCAGACGGTTCTGTGGATTACATCAATATGGAAGGCGAAGTTGTTTTTGAAAACGTCAACTTCGGTTACGATCCAAAGAAAATCGTGCTTCACGATGTCTCCCTGTATGCGAAACCGGGTCAGAAGATTGCCTTTGTAGGCTCCACCGGAGCAGGAAAGACGACGATCACCAACCTGATCAACCGTTTCTACGATATCCAGGACGGAAAAATCCGTTACGACGGAATCAATATCGGAAAGATCTGTAAGGACGACCTGAGACATTCCCTTGGAATCGTTCTCCAGGATACACACCTGTTCACCGGAACTGTGGCAGAAAATATCCGTTTCGGAAAGTTGGATGCCACCGATGAAGAAGTAGTGGCGGCGGCAAAACTTGCCAATGCGGACGGATTTATCCGCAGACTGCCGGAAGGATACGATACCGTGCTTCACGGAGACGGCGCAAACCTGAGCCAGGGACAGCGCCAGCTGCTGGCGATCGCCCGTGCAGCTATTGCGGATCCGCCGGTACTGATCCTGGATGAGGCGACCAGTTCCATCGACACCAGAACTGAACGGATCGTTCAGGATGGTATGGATAAACTGATGAGCGGAAGGACAAGCTTCGTCATCGCCCATCGTCTGTCCACCGTAAGAAACGCCGACTGTATTATGGTTCTGGAACAGGGACGCATCATCGAACGAGGCACCCACGATCAGCTGATCGAGCAGAAAGGACGATATTACCAGCTCTACACCGGCAATGC
>CABUPZ010000071.1 GCA_902493585.1 uncultured Fusicatenibacter sp.
CCGGAATATAACCCAGCGTTTTTTCCAGAAAATCAATATGGGTGAAATCATCCAGATTGATGATCGCTCCCAGCTTCTCAGCCAGCGCGTATTCACTGGCCGGGGTTACATTGGAAGAAAACATGATCTTATCCCCATGAAATCCCATGGCATCGGAAAGCATCAGCTCTGTCTCAGAGGAACAGTCACATCCGAATCCATATTCACCGAGAAGTTTGATCAGGGTCGGGTTTGGATTTGCCTTCACCGCAAAGTATTCACGGAATCCCGGATTCCATGCAAAAGCTTCCTGCACGGCTTTGGCATTTTCACGGAGTCCTTTTTCATCGTAAATATGGAACGGGGTAGGAATCTGCGCAGCAATTTCTTCCAGTTTCTCTTTTGTGACAAAAGGCTTCTTTACCATCTTTTATGTTCTCCTTTGTTCTTCTGACTGCCGTCCGCACAGATCATGCTGTGCGGAACAACAGCTGTGTCTCGCAACAAACTGTAACTTATTTGTAACGGTTCAGCTGGCTGAACGGTTACACTTATTTTGCCTGGATGACCTGAAGCATGTTGGTCATATATCCCTGGCCGGATACCTCATTGGTCGCAGGATCTCCGGCCGTGAAGATCACCATCTCTCCTTTGTGTACCAGTCCCTCACGGACAACCATGTACATCGCGTGGGAAATGATATTTTCCGTGCTGTCCTCCTCGTATCCTGTGATTGGTTTCACACCCCAGTAAAGCTGCATCTTTCTGCGTGTTCTTTCATTTGGAGTCACACCGTAGATCGGCACAGACGGACGCAGATTGGAGATCACTCTTGCGGTCTGACCGGACATCGTCGGAGTCACAATACAGGAAGCGTTCAGACGCTCTACCATTGTCACCGCCGCAAATCCAACGGCGCTGGAAACATTCTGTTTTCCAAGCAACGCCTTCGTATCACGGTACATATCAAACTTCAGGAACTGCTCGGAAGACTCGGCGATCTTCGCCATCATCTGAACCGCTTCCACCGGATATTTGCCCTGAGCGGTCTCTCCGGACAGCATGACTGCGTCAGTTCCGTCATAAATAGCGTTGGCAACGTCGGACACCTCCGCACGGGTCGGACGCGGATTGCGGATCATGGAATCCAGCATCTGTGTCGCTGTGATAACCGGTTTGTATTTGTGATTACATTTCTCGATGATTATCTTCTGTACATGCGGTACATCACTGGCAGGAATCTCCACGCCAAGGTCTCCGCGGGCTACCATCACTCCGTCTGCCGCGTCAATGATACTGTCGATATTCTCCACACCTTCTGCATTTTCAATCTTGGCGATGACATCAATGCCCTCTCCTCCGTTTTCACGAAGCAGATCCTTGATCTCATGAATCGCCTCTGCATTGCGGATAAAGGATGCCGCTATAAAATCGACGCCCTGCTCGATTCCGAACAGAAGGTCACTCTTGTCTTTTTCTGTCAGGCTTGGAAGCTTGATGGATACATTCGGCACATTGATACCTTTTTTCTCTCCCAGCTCACCGCCGTTGATCACGCGGCAGACAATCTCTGTCTCTGTGGTTTCCTGCACTTCCAGGCAGATCAGGCCGTCATCGATCAGAATCTGTCCTCCGGCTGTTACGTCCTGCGGAAGTCCTTTGTATGTGATGGAAACACGTTCGTTGTCTCCTTCGATTTCACTGGTCGTCAGAACAAACGTCTGATTTTCTTTCAGAATTACTTTCTTATGGTCTTTCAGCTCACCGGTACGGATCTCCGGTCCCTTCGTGTCAAGCAGGATGGCTACGGGAACTTTCAGCTCTTTCCGCACTTCCTTCAAAAGATCCATACGCATCTTCTGTTCCTCATGATCTCCATGTGAAAAATTAAAACGCGCCACGTCCATGCCACTCTCTACAAGCTTTTTCATCATTTCTTTTGAATTCGTATTCGGTCCCATCGTACATACAATTTTGGTTTTTCTCATTCTTTACTCTCCTGCTTTTCTTCTTAAATACTGCCCGGTGTCTTCGCTCTGTTATGCTTGAAAGCCCCGGGCAGTTTGATTTATATTTTTCTGTTATTTTGTCGCTCCTTTTTCCCTATTTGATGTGCTCATGGGTGAAAAGATGGTTCTGACAATACTCATAGTTTCCGTTGCACTTGGAGCAGTAACGGAATTCCAGCTCCGGTGCATCCAGTTCAGTGCGTCCGCAGACGGCACACTTATGTTTGGCGCCATTGGCATAGCCCTGCGCCTGGCCTCTCGACATCGCCTTTCTGAAATCGTTTTTCCGCTTTCTCTCCCTTGGATTGTAGCGATTGTAATTCCTCGTTCCAAAAAAGAAGATAATGACGCTGGCGAGCGAAAAAACGATCGCAACCTTTGTCACGATATTTCCGCGGAAAAAATCGATTGCCACGATCACCGCATAGACGATCGCCATATACTTCATCTTGATCGGAATCAGAAAATACAGCATTACCTGCATATCCGGGAAACTCATCGCAAAACCAAGGAAAATGGAAAGGCTGATGTAATAGGTACTGAAGCTCAGTCCATAAATTCCGAAATAGGAAAATCCGGTAAATACAAACAGCAGAAACGCTCCTACAATCGTCATAATAATGCCGAAAAAGATATAGACATTGTACCGGAAATCACCCCAGGCACGCTCCAGCGAAGATCCGATGGAATAGTAAAAGAACAGCATGATCACTGTGAAAATATCCAGACTGCTCGGCGGTATCAGCAGCCAGCTTACCAGTCTCCACACCTGACCGTGAAAAACGATCATGTACGGATCCAGAGTCATATACCCCAGGGCTGACGGAAACGCGTAATTCAAAAGATATCCGATCACATAGGTGATAATGATGTAGGTCGTAAGATGGGGAATCGCATATCTCCCGAATTTACGTTCCAACTTGTTTAAAAAATTCATTGACATTCTTCTTTCTTTTAAAACATATCTTTCTTTTTGAAGATCATCGCAACGATCAGACAAATGACCGCAGCGATCAGTATCGCGATCCAGAACCCGAACGGGCTGGACGCAAAGGGCATTCCCTTACTGTTGACGTTCATGCCATAAGCGCTGAATACAATATTCGGCACAGACATAACGATCGTAATCGTCGTCAGGAATTTCATGACGATATTCAGGTTGTTGGATATTACCGAAGCAAAAGCGTCCATGGTTCCGCTGAGGATGTTGCTGTAGATATTCGCCATCTCGATTGCCTGCTTATTTTCGATAATTACATCTTCCAGCAGTTCTTCATCCTCCGGATAACGACGGATGCGCTCCGTCTTCATCAGTTTCTCAAGAACTACTTCGTTGGAACGCAGGGAAGTCGTAAAGTAAACCAGACACTTCTCCAACTCCAGCAGTTCGATCAGCTCCTGATTTCTCTGGGATTTGTGAAGTTTCCCCTCCACCTGCTCGCTCTTTTTATCAATAATACGCAGATAATGAAGAAACATACTGGCATTTTTATACAGGATCTGAAGAATAAATCTTGTCCTCTTTCCCGTAGAAAAATTCCGCACCCTTCCTTCCATAAAGGAAGTCAGGATCGGGGTATCCTCGGTACAGATGGTAAAGATCGCGTCCTCCGTAACGATAATGCCAAGGGGGATGGTTCCATACCATTCTTTGTCGTTTCTCTCCTCAATCACCGGAATATCCACCAGTATCAGTGTATAGTTGTCCTCCACTTCGATACGGGAACGTTCCTCTTCATCCAGCGCTGCCCGCAGATGATCCACATCGATCTCATGTCGCTGTGAGATTTCGAACACCTCTGTCGCTGTGGGATCGGTCAATGCGATCCAGCAGCCTTCACATGCGCTGTCTACAGGTCTGATCACGTCCTCTACGGATTTAAAAATACGAATCATGCCGTTATCTCCTTTCTCTGTCCCGCAAGGGACAAAGAACCAGCGGCAACCCGTCCCTCACAGATTTATTCTTTTTTCATTTTAAAGCTGCATAATCGGGGCGCAGGTCCGCTTTCCATAACAACACATCCTTTCTTCTATTATATATGGTACCCTTTCTGCTTGAAATACAAACCCATTATAATCGCTGCCTATAGGTTTGTCAAACAATTCCGTAGTCTTTTCCCTTCATATTTTTCATCTTTACACAGACTTTCGCGTCCGCTATAATAGGTTTTACAGACCGGATTTTTTCTGTTATTTTTTAAACAGCAGCGTTAATTTTATAACAGGAAAAGGACTGAATTTTAAACACTGGAGGTATCTATGCCTGGTTCAACATTTGGAACACTTTTTCGTATCACCACCTGGGGAGAATCCCACGGCAAAGGCATCGGCGTCGTGATCGACGGGTGCCCTGCAGGCCTTCCCCTGAAAGCACAGGATATTCAGGAATTCCTGGACCGGAGGAAACCTGGACAGAGCCGCTATACCACACAGCGCAGCGAACCTGACCGGGTAGAGATTCTCTCCGGTGTCTTCGAAGACCGGACGACCGGAACGCCCATCTCGCTGGCGGTTTATAACAAAGATCATCGTTCAAAAGATTACAGTGAAATCGCATCCTGCTACCGCCCTGGTCACGCAGATTATACCTTTGACGCAAAATACGGTTTCCGGGATTACCGGGGCGGCGGACGTTCCTCCGGCAGGGAAACCATCGGACGGGTCGCAGGGGGCGCCGTTGCCGCAAGGCTTCTGTCAGCCCTTGGCATTTCTTTCTGCACCTACACCCGCGCCATCGGCCCGGTGCAGATCCAGAGTTTTTCCAAAGAGGAAATTTTCAACAACAAGCTGTACATGCCTGACAGCGAGGCAGCAGCAAAAGCCTCTGAATATCTGGAAAGCTGCATGGCTGCGAAAAATTCTGCCGGCGGAATCATCGAATGCGTGATTCACGGCACGCCTGCCGGTCTCGGAGAACCGGTGTTTGACAAGCTGGACGCTTCCCTTGCCAAAGCAGTGATGTCCATCGGTGCCGTCAAAGGTGTGGAGATCGGCGATGGATTTCAGGCTGCCGCTTCCACCGGACTCACCGACAACGACGGCTTTCATATCCGCCCGGACGGAAAGATCGAGAAGACCTCCAATCATGCCGGTGGAATCCTGGGTGGAATCAGCGACGGCAGTGACATCATCCTCCGCGCTGCGATCAAACCGACGCCATCCATTGCCTCAGAACAGAGAACCGTCAGCCGCGCCGGGGAAGAAATCACCCTCTCCATCAAAGGACGCCACGATCCGGTGATCGTGCCCAGAGCGGTGGTTGTGGTTGAGGCGATGGCTGCCCTGACACTGGCGGACGCACTGCTGATGGGCAGCGTTTCAAAGCTGGAATACTTATACAAAATCTGGAAATAGGACACAAAAGCAGGACCGCAAACTCGTCCGATCAGGGATGAAGATTGCAGGAATTCATTTTTAAATACGCCCTGATTCCAGGGAAATGGAAAACCGGAAGAAATTCCTCTGTCTTTGGATTTCTTCCGGTTTTTACATACCTTCATAAAGCGGTTCCTTTATCCCCTGTTTGCCCGCATTTTCTCACAATCTATGTCACCATGCGCCTCTCATATGCCCTGTTTGGTGATGAGGATACAGTTCGGAGTTTCCACCTTCATCGGGCGTCCTTTCTGTACCAGCACGTTTTTCTCATAATCGATAGCAAATGTTGTCACGGTGTTGGACTCATGGTTTGCCACTGCGATATGCTTTCCATCCGGGAACATCGCAATGTCTTTCGGATATTCTCCGCTGATCGGCAGCGCAAATTTCTTGTCCAGGCATCCGGTCTCTTCATCGATCTTGAACATCGCCACGGTATTGTCTCCCGCCGTGGATGTAAACAGATATTTATGATCCGGTGACAGGCAGATTCCCGCAGCGGCGTCGTGGGCACGGTCTACGTTGTCAGAAGTTGTGCTCACTGTCTGGATCTTTTCGAATACCGGACCCTTGTCGCCGTTGGTATACGTATATACCTCCACCTCATTGTGAAGCTCACAGATCAGGTAGGCAAATCTTCCGTCCGCGCTGAATACCAGTTCCCTCGGACCGGACTCCCGCTCGCAGCGAAGGATGTCCACCAGTTCAATCCTGTCCCTCTGCTGGTTGATCCGGTAAAGCTTTACCTGATCGATACCATTGTCCACCGCGCACAGATACTTATTGTCCGGTGTCGGCACGACGCAGCTGACATGAGGACGGAAGTTGCGCTCTGCCACACTTCCCAGACCTTTATGGAATACACCGTCCATGACGCTGCCCAGCCTTCCGTCTTGATGGGTGTGTACAACCGTCACTTTTCCGTCATGGTATCCTGCAACGAAAAGATATCTGCCGGTCTGGTCCACGGAAAGATAACATCCTCTCATTCCGTCGATATCCACTTTATTGATCGGCGTCAGATCTCCATCCGGCTCCACAGCAAAGACCGCGACACCTTCGTCGGCGATGGAATACAGATATTTTCCATTCAGCGAACGGCAGATATGGGAAGAGTTGTTGACCGGTACCACCTTTCGTTCCGTCAAAGTTCCTTCCTCTACATCTACATCATACAGATGAATGCCTATACTGCTTCCGTGTGTATAGGTTCCCACATACGCTACATATTTCTCACTCATGTCAAGTTCCATCCTTTCTGCTTTCCAAGTATCTATGGGTATTTTAACACACTTTTCGGCTTTTTACCAGAAAGAAGTCAGCTTGTTTCCGACCATACTTTTCAGTTTTTTCACAGCTCTGCTGTAAATACATTCCAGGGACTGGATGCTTTTGTTCATTCCGAAACTGATATCCCTGTAACTCTTTCCCTCTCTTCTTTTGTTGATCACTTCCCGTTCTACCGGACGCAGCGCCATGATGCACTCCTCAAGAATTTCCCGCTCAAAATCCTCTTCTTCCTCTTCCGCATAGAATCCCTCCATGTCTTCCATCGAATAAAGGATCTCACTGTAATAATTTTTTCTCCGTTTATAATTCCGCACTTTATAATAAGCTGTCTTCCACAGCCATTTCCTGATCTGCACGTCCTTCAAATCCCTGATATCATGAAATTTCTCCCAGAAAACCACCCAGACATCTTCCATCAGATCAATGGCTGTTTCCCGCTCCACCCCAAGATCACGCACCAGATATAAAAACAAATCATCACTGTATTGGCAGAAATATTTTGTAAACCGTTCCTCATTTGTTTCTTCCATATAAAAATCTCCTTACTTCGTTGGTTTGCGAACATTTCTGATTCCCTTCTACATATATAATGTAGGTAAATGTCGAAACCTTGCACTTTTTCAGGAAATTTTTTACATTTTTTAATATTTATCCATTCGCTTGGCCGACTGCCCCTGTTTCTCTTTTCCCTGGATAAAATTCAGGGGCAGGTGCGACTCATGCGAGTCACGCCTGCCCCTGTTTGGACCTGCCTATTTCCCGACAGTCCCTTCTGTCATGTTTTCTATGCGATTGTTATCTGATCTCTTATTTGAAGTATGCCACACCGGATTCAAACAGCTTCAGATCCTGCTCTCCGTAAATATTGACTGCCACGCCATGGTCACGGCGCTCGGAATGTGCCATCTTTCCAAGCACACGTCCATCCGGACTGGTGATTCCCTCGATTCCGCAGTAGGAACCATTGATGTTCCAGTACTCATCGTTGGTGAAGTTTCCGTCCAGATCACAGTAGCGGGTCGCAATCTGTCCGTTTGCCATAAGTTTCTCAATCCACTCTCTGCTTGCAACAAAGCGGCCTTCCCCGTGGGATGCCGGGTTGGTATATACACCGCCAAGCTGTGCATTTGCAAGCCATGGGGATTTGTTGGTCACGACTTTTGTATAAACCATCTTGGAAATATGGCGTCCGATGGTATTGAAGGTCAGTGTCGGGGAATCCGCCTGCTGTCCAATAATCTCTCCATATGGAACCAATCCAAGTTTGATCAGCGCCTGGAATCCGTTGCAGATACCAAGTGCCAGGCCGTCTCTTTCGTTCAGAAGCTTCATAACCGCTTCTTTGATCTTCGCATTCTGGAATGCAGTTGCAAAGAATTTCGCGGAGCCGTCCGGCTCGTCACCTGCGGAAAATCCGCCCGGGAACATGATGATCTGTGCTTCACCGATGGCTTTTTCAAAGATTTCCACAGAATCGCGGATGTCCTCTGCCGTCAGGTTCTTGAAGACTCTGGTGATCACCTTTGCGCCGGCACGTTCAAACGCTTTTGCACTGTCATACTCGCAGTTGGTTCCCGGAAATACCGGAATAAACACGGTCGGCTGTGCCAGCTTATGTGAGCAGATATGCACATGATCTGTCCGATACAGTCCGTTGGCGATGGAAGCCTGCGGATCCGCCGTTGCAACATTCAGTTCCTCCGCCTGGGCCATCTCTGCTCCGGATACGGTACGGAACACTTTTTCCAGCGGTGCCTTCCATGCGTTCTCCGCTTCCTCAACGGAAAGCTTCATATCGCCATAAGAGAAGGTACCGTCGTCGGTCACTTCGCCGATCACTGTATAGGTGCATGCCAGTTCGCCGACTTTTCCGTCCTCCACCTCACAGATCAGATCGCCGAACAGCGGGCTGAACAGATCCCTCGGATCCACATTATGCTCTACCTTTACGCCCATTCTGTTTCCGAATGCCATCTTGGCCAGCGCCGCCGCAATACCCTGACGATCTGCCGCATAGGCGGAAACGATCCTGCCTGCCTGCATATCCTGATGTACTCTTTCATACAGATCCATAACTTCCTCATATTTCGGCAGATCATAGCTGTCTGTCGGAATATGAATCCATACCAGACGATTTCCTGCCTTCTTCAGTTCCGGAGTCACGACATCTTTCAGCTTCGCCACATCCACTGCGAAGGATACCAGCGTCGGTGGAACGTCGATATCGTTAAAGGTTCCGGACATACTGTCCTTTCCTCCGATGGACGGAAGCTGGAATCCCATCTGTGCGTCATAAGCGCCGAGCAGCGCCGCGAACGGCTGGCTCCAGCGTGCCGGATCCTCGGTCATTCTGCGGAAGTATTCCTGGAAGGTAAAGCGGATCTTTTTGAAATCGCCGCCTGCGGCAACGATTCTTGCGATGGATTCTGTCACCGCGTAGATCGCTCCATGGTAAGGGCTCCAGCTTGAAACGTACGGATCAAAACCGTAGCTCATCATCGTAACGGTTTCGGTCTTTCCATCCGGAACCGGAACTTTCGCCACCATCGCCTGGGTCTCTGTCATCTGATATTTTCCGCCGTACGGCATCAGTGTGCTGCCTGCTCCGATGGAAGAATCGAACATTTCCACCAGACCTTTCTGGGAACATGTATTCAGATCGGACAGTGTTTCCAGCCATTTTGCCTTCACATCGGCAATGTCTCCGGAGCGTTTCAGTACGGTATCTGCCTTTGCAGGAATTTCCACAAAGACATCATTTTCCTGATGCGCGCCGTTGGTATCCAGGAATGCACGGGAAATATTGACGATTTCTTTGCCTCTCCAGCTCATCACCAGACGCGGTTCTTCCGTTACCACCGCAACCTCTGTGGCTTCCAGGTTTTCTTCCCTTGCATATTTCATAAACGCTTCACGGTCTTTCGGATCGATCACCACTGCCATTCGCTCCTGGGATTCGGAAATGGCGATTTCTGTTCCGTCCAGACCCGCATATTTTTTCGGCACCTTATCCAGGTTGATCTGCAGTCCGGCTGCCAGCTCTCCGATGGCAACGGATACACCGCCTGCACCGAAGTCGTTACATTTTTTAATCAGAAGGCTGACCTCTCTTCTGCGGAAAAGTCTCTGCAGTTTACGCTCGGTCGGCGCATTTCCTTTCTGTACCTCCGCGCCGCAGGTCTCGATGGACTCTGTAGTGTGTACTTTGGAAGAACCGGTGGCTCCGCCGCATCCGTCACGGCCGGTGCGTCCGCCCAGCAGGATGATGATATCGCCCGGATCAGAATTTTCACGAACAACAGCGTTTCTTGGCGCCGCTCCGAGAACCGCTCCGATCTCCATACGTTTTGCCACATAGTTTGGATGATAAATTTCTTTTACATATCCGGTAGCCAGACCGATCTGGTTTCCGTAGGAACTGTATCCGTGAGCCGCCTCACGCACCAGTTTCTTCTGCGGAAGTTTTCCTTCCAGGGTTTCGCTCTGCGGACGGGTCGGATCTGCCGCGCCGGTCACACGCATTGCCTGGTACACATAAGTACGTCCTGACAGCGGATCGCGGATCGCTCCTCCAAGACAGGTCGCAGCGCCTCCGAACGGCTCGATCTCGGTCGGATGGTTGTGCGTCTCGTTCTTGAAGTTGATCAGCCATTCTTCCTCCACACCGTCTACATCCACCGGTACAACGATGGAGCATGCGTTGATCTCATCGGACTCTTCCTGATCCTGCAGCTTGCCCTCCGCTTTCAGCTTGCGCATCGCCATCAGCGCCAGGTCCATCAGGCAGACAAATTTATCCTCGCGTCCGTGGAAGATTTCTTCACGGTCGCTCAGGTATTTTTCATAGCTCTTAACCATCGGCTCTTTATAATCTCCCTCGCCGAAGGTTACATGTTTCAGTTCTGTGGAGAAGGTCGTATGACGGCAGTGATCGGACCAGTAAGTATCCAGTACACGGATCTCCGTCATGGAAGGATCCCTTTTCTCCTCATTCTTAAAATATTTCTGAATATGAAGGAAATCCTTGAAAGTCATCGCCAGGCCAAGGGAATCATACAGCTCTTTCAGTTCCGGCTGTTCCATCTCTGTGAAACCATCGAAGATCTTTACGTCCGCCGGCTCTTCAAAATTTGTCACCAAGGTTTCCGGTTTTTCCAGACCGATCTCGCGGGAATCCACCGGATTGATGCAGTGGTTCTTCACTGCCTCCAGCTGATCATCTGTAATATCCCCTTCGATCACGTAGGTCGTTGCGGAACGGATGATCGGGTTCTCGTCTTCTTTCAGGAACTGCAGACACTGAACAGCAGAGTCTGCTCTCTGATCAAACTGTCCCGGAAGAAATTCTACTGAAAAGATTTTATCCTGCGGATGATGCGGGAACTCCTCCAGATAGAAGTCATCTACCGGCGGCTCCGCAAATACCACATGGCAGGCTTTCTCAAACGTCTCGTCACTGACATTTTCCACGTCGTAACGGATCAGGATCCTCACGTTTGTGACAGAAGAAAGATTCAGATAATGTCTGATCTCATGTTTCAGCTCTTTCGCCTGCACTGCAAAATCAGGTTTTTTCTCTACATATACGCGTTTTACTGTACTCATTAGGTTCCTCCATTTTTCTTCTCATGGCTTCCGAACATGCCGCAGCGGCTGCGCCGGGTATCTTTCGGATGCAGACAGTCTACGCCTGTCTGCAGTCTTACGCTGTATTCAGTGTATCATATTCTTTATTATAAGTAAAATTAATATACCTAATTTCAATTATAAGTTTATCTTATTTAATCATTCGATTGACTACGCATCAACTGCACAGTTCTTGACGAATTACTAGAGCATATTTCCCACCAAGGGGGCGTGCAGATTGCAGGAATGAATTTTCAAACACGCTCTAGGATATTCTTGCAGAAAACGAGGGCATCTGAATCTTTCTAGAATTCAGACACCCTCATCCTTTTATATATTTTCTGCTATTCAATTCCTGTCGCCGGACAAAATCCTAAAACTCCGGTTCGATCAGTCCATAGGTATTTCCTTTTCTCTTGTAAACAACGTTTACTTCATCTGTTTCGGCATTGCGGAAAACATAGAAATTATGTCCCAGCAGTTCCATCTGTACGCAAGCGTCTTCCGGGAACATTGGTTTCATGCCGAATTTCTTGCTGCGGATAATGCGGATCTCCTCGTCCTCCATATAGTCATTCTCGATGTACGCTTTCTGGAAATTGCCGCCTTCCTGTTTTTTGTCTACGATCTTGGTTTTGTATTTGCGCAGCTGGCGCTCGATCACTTCTTCTACCAGATCGATGGAAACGTACATATCGTTGCTCACCTGCTCGGAGCGGATGATGTTGCCCTTTACAGGTATCGTTACTTCTATCTTTTGTCTTTCTTTCTCTACGCTCAATGTGACAATCACTTCGGTATCGGGTGTGAAATATCTCTCCAGCTTGCTGAGCTTGTCCTGAACCGCTGCTCTTAAGCCCTCCGTTACATCGATATTTTTTCCGCTAATTGTAATCTTCATGATGTCCCAACCCCTTTGCTAAGAATTTTACCGGTGTTTTACATTACCACCTGTAAGTAAGTATATTATAGCAATCGCGGGGGAAAAACGCAATAGATTTTAGAATATTCACCAACTTTTTATAATTTTACTGTCAATTTTTAGAGGGGGAATGAGGGCGGACGGAAGAGGGCGGCGGCGCGGGGGCGG
>CABUPZ010000072.1 GCA_902493585.1 uncultured Fusicatenibacter sp.
TCATTTCCTTTTTGTTCTTCATTTCATTGCAGCCAATGCATTTACGCAGTGGCACCTTACGAACGGTACTCAAATGCTCTCTCCTTCTTCCTCTGCCGGCTGATCTTCATACGCAAAGCTTTCTTCGTCTTCCGCGTCCTCGCTGTACTCAAAAGCCTCTTCCTCCGGCAGTTCTTCATACTCCTCGTCGGAATAGTCCTCTTCCTCCTCAAAGTAATCGAAGTCACCCTCTTCTCTTGCCTGAGTCTCGCTCTTGATATCGATCTTGAATCCTGTCAGACGCGCCGCAAGTCTTGCGTTCTGTCCTTCTTTTCCGATGGCCAGAGAGAGCTGGTAATCCGGAACAATGACTTTCGCGGTTTTCTCATCCGGATCTGCCATGACGGAGATTACCTTTGCCGGGCTCAGCGCATTCTCGATCAGCAGCGCCGGGTTTTCATCCCAGGTAATAATATCGATTTTTTCTCCTCTCAGTTCATCCACCACCGCATTGACACGGCTTCCATTCATTCCGACACATGCGCCCACTGCATCTACATCCGGATCGTTGGACCACACAGCCATCTTGGTTCTGGAGCCTGCCTCACGGGCAATACTCTTGATCTCCACGATGCCGTCACGGACTTCGGTCACCTCAGCCTCAAACAACCGTTTTACCAGTTCCGGATGGGTACGGGAGACCAGCACCTTCGGTCCTTTCGGAGTATTCTTGACTTCCAGCACATACAGTTTGATACGTTCGGTTGGCTTGAACACTTCGCCTTTCACCTGTTCATTCTCTGTCAGGGTGGCATCGACCTTACCGAGGTTGATGCTGACGTTTTTGCCTGAATATCTCTGCACGATACCGGTCACCACATCATGTTCCTTCTCAAAATACTGATCGTAGAGAACTTTTCTCTCTTCCTCACGGATTTTCTGAAGGATCACGTTTTTCGCGTTCTGTGTGGCGATACGGCCAAATTCTTTGGATTTGATTTCCACCGGCACGATATCGCCAAGTTCATAGCGGGAATCGTATGCCTGTGCATCAGCAAGACTGATCTGCATCACCGGATCTTCCACTTCTTCCACAACCTCTTTGTCTGCCGTCACATGAAAATCACCGGTTTCCGAGTTGATCACTACTTTAACATTATCGGCTTTTCCGAAATGATTTTTACATGCCTGCAGCAGGGATTGTTCAATTGCCTCCAAAAGTGACTCCTTGCTGATATTTTTTTCTTTTTCCAGAACTTCCAGAGCCTCCATTAATTCTGTGTTCATTTTTTTCTCTTCCTCCTGTACTAAAAATCAAATGCTAACCGTATCAAAGAAATGTCTGTCTTTGCAAAAGTCCGCGGCGTGCCGTCTTCTTCCTCGATGGTCACGCTGTCTTCATCATATGCGGTGAGAACCCCGTAAAATTCCTTACGCCTGTCCACAGCACGATACGTTCTGATTTCCAGTTCTTTTCCCATACTGCGCTGATAATCCTTCTCTTTTTTGAGCGGACGTCCAAGTCCCGGGGAGCTTACCTCCAGGATGTAGGCGTCTTCAATAAAATCGTTCTCATCCAGCTTATCAGAAAATGCCCGGCTGACCACCTCGCAGTCGTCCACGGTAATACCGCCTTCTTTGTCGATATATGCGCGCAAATACCAGTTCTGTCCTTCTTTCACATACTCCACATCTACCAGCTCAAAGCCGTTCGCCTCCACGATCGGAAGAATCATTTCCTCTGCTTTCTGTTCGTAAGTTTCTTTTTTGCTCAAATCCTCACCACCTTTTTTGTCCGGCGAAGATCCGTTCCTGCCATGAGATCTCTTTCCTGGCAGGGCGGATTCTCTTCTTATTTACAAAAGAAAGAGTGGACGTTTTCGTCCACTCCTTAGCCAGCTACTTTATTTAACATCCTTAGTATAGCACTACTTTCCCCGAAATGCAAGGCTTTTATCAAAGAAATAAGCGCTTCCCGCTGCCGTTCAGCCTTTTGTTTCAACCGGATGAAAAACATCTTCTATTTTTCCCTGCAGGATGCTATGATACTTTCAATATTTATCTCCGGAATTTTCTTTCGATGCAAAAATGCTGCGTGCGTCTGTTTATCCGTCTGCCTTCTGGCAGGGGACAGAACAGATGCACGCAGCATTTTATGATTCCTCTGCGGATTTCACGTGTACATCCAGCTGAGGAAACGGGATCTCTATCCCGGCGTTGTCAAACTCTGCCTTGATCTTTTCATTCATTTCCCACTTCACCGGCCAGTAATTTTCCGTCAGCACCCAGGCTCTCAGGCCTACGGTAATACTGCTGTCCCCCAGATTATCAACAAAAAACTGCTTCTCGTCCTCCAGGAAACGCGGTTCCTCTTCCACCAGCCGCTGAAGGATCCCCTTCGCCGTCTGGAGATTGGAGCGGTAGGAAATCCCCACCTTGATCTCCAGCTTTCTTTTTTCCATCGCCGTCACATTGACAATGGTACTGTTGGTAAGATTCGCGTTTGGGATCATGATCGTACGGTTGTCGACACTGCTGATGGTCGTGTAATACATCTCAATCTTCAGTACCGTTCCTTCCTGATTTTCATTGGGAAAGACAATGTAATCCCCTACCTTAAAGGGTTTCAGCAGAAGGATCAGCACACCTCCGGCAAAGTTGGAGAGACCGCCCTGCAGCGCCAGTGAAATTGCCACGCCGGCAGAGGCAATCGCCGCGGTAATGGAAGATTCTTTCACAATATTCAACTGGACAATGATCGTCAGCACCAGCAGAATATTCAGGGAATACTTAACCAAAGATACCGTAAAACTGGTGATCGCCTCGTCCGCACGGAATTTCAGCATGTTTTTTTTGATCACCGCACACAGCTTCTGGATCAGCTTTCGTGCAACAAAATAAATGACCAGCGCCAGAAGCGCTTTCAGAACAAAGTCCGCAACTCCTCCCAGCTTCCCTTCCAGATAAAGATAGCTTTTTTCCACAAATGTCATGTATTACTTTTCCTCTGTTTCAAATTTCTGTTCCAGTTCTTTTTTCAGGTTCTTTTTCGTGGTCGTGGAGGTCTTTTTCTGCCGTGTCTTTGCCGTCTTATTGTCTTTTGCCTTTTCCGCCGGATGGCTGTAGCTGAAGACAGAAATGCCAAGCGGCGGGATCTTTACCGTGATGGAATTTTTCCGTTCATCACACTCCACTTTCTTTGACATCTTCACTCTTGGATTTACCACTCCCGTTCCGCCGAACGCAGCGGCGTCACTGTTGAAAATCTCTTTATATTTTCCCTGATACGGAACGCCGATCATAAAGTCATCGTATTCCACGTTGGAGAAATTGCACACAACCAGCAGCGTATCTTCCCGCTTTTTCGTTTTTCTCAGGAAGATCAGCAGATTTTTCTCCCATTCCATACAGTTGATCCATTCAAATCCATCGGAATTGAAATCATTTTCATACAGCGCCGGACACGTTTTGTACAATTTCAGAAGTTCTTTCATATAGCTCTGCAGCTGTTTGTGTCCGTCTTCCTCCAACAGCTCCCAATCCAGGCCTCTCTGTTCGCTCCATTCCCGGATCTGACCGAATTCCTGTCCCATGAACAGGAGTTTTTTGCCCGGGTGTGCCACCTGATATCCATAGGCCAGACGCAGGTTGGAAAGTTTCTGTGCGTCGTCGCCCGGCATCTTGGTATAGAGGGAACCTTTCATATGAACGACCTCATCGTGAGAAATACTGAGCAGGAATTTTTCACTGTAAGCATAGATCATCGAAAAGGTAAGCTGATCATGATGGGAACCACGGAATACCGGGTCATTTTTCATATACTCGATGAAATCATTCATCCATCCCATATTCCATTTATAGTCAAAGCCCAGACCGTCGTCCTGCAGATCTCCGGTGATCTTCGGCCATGCGGTGGATTCCTCGGCAATCAGCATCGCGTCCGGAATCTGTTTTTTGAAGACACTGTTCAGGTGTTTCAGAAAATCAATCGCTTCCAGGTTTTCATTGCCGCCGTAAATATTTGCGACCCACTCGCCGTCCTGTTTTCCGTAATCCAGATAAAGCATGGACGCAACCGCATCCATCCGGATGCCGTCTGCGTGGTACTCTTTCGCCCAGAACAGCGCGTTTGCGATCAGGAAATTGGTCACCTGCGGTCTTCCGTAATTATAGATCAGCGTTCCCCAATGCGGATGCGCGCCCTTTCTTGGATCCAGATGCTCATACAGACAGGTACCGTCAAAGGCAGACAGCCCGAAGGTATCTCTCGGAAAATGTGCCGGTACCCAGTCCAGGATCACGCCGATTCCCTGCTGATGCATATAATCCATAAAGTATTTAAAATCATCGGGAGTTCCATATCTCGCGGTCGGCGCATAATATCCGGTCACCTGATATCCCCAGGACTCGTCCAGCGGATGTTCCATCACAGGCATCAGTTCCACATGGGTAAATCCCATTTCCTTTACGTACTCTGCCAGCATCGGAGCGATTTCCCGGTAATTGTAAAACACACGGTCATCCTCCGGCTTTTTCCAGGAGCCCAGATGCATTTCGTAAATATACATCGGGGTCTTATCCCCCTGTACTTTTCTCCGCTGTTTCATCCAGTCGCCGTCCTGCCAGCGGTATTTCCCGAGATCCGCCACCACACTGGCCGTATCCGGGCGAAGCTGGGAGGCATTGGCATACGGATCCGCCTTCAGATATACCAGTCCGCCTTTGGCTTTGATCTCATATTTATACAGCGCGCCTTCGCCTACTTCCGGAATAAACAATTCATAAATACCGGATTCATGCAGATGCATCTGATGCATTCTTCCGTCCCAGTGGTTGAAATCGCCCACAACACTGACACGGATCGCGTTGGGCGCCCACACGGCAAAACAGGTGCCGCGCACACCGTCGATCACTGCCGGATGCGCGCCCAGCATTTCATAGACATTGTAGCAGATTCCAGCTTCAAACTGTTTCTGAGTCTTTTCATCTAACTGGCAAGGAAACGCATAGGCATCGTAAAATTCTTCCTTCTCCCCGTCCGGTCCTGTGACTACAAACCGGTACTCAGGAATCTTTGTCCCGGGCAGCAGAACGGCAAAATATCCGCCCTCATCCTCCTGGGCCATCGGAACTGTTTTTTCGTCTGAAAGAATCTTGACCGACGCTTCCACGGCGTCCGGAAAGTATCCCTGAATAACAATTCCGTCTTTCGTTTTGTGAGGCCCGAGAATGTTTCTCGGCTGATTTTCTTCCGAGTAAACCACCGCTTCAATCTCCGCCCAATCCATCATTTCATATAATTTGTCTTCCATCTGTGACCACGACCTCCTTCGCCGGTTGGTTTTCATTTATTGTACCATTTTTCCCGAGCCTGCACAAGAGAAACTGACACACTTAAACGGTCAAAGTGATATCCTTGAGCAGACGAAAAAGAGCCGCCGCATATTCCCTCCCGCGGTGGCTCTCTAAACATTTTTTATTTCACAATCCGTACCCGAAGCACGCCTTTCACCTGTTCCAGAACCTTTGCCATCTCTTCCGTCGAAGGACTTTCCAGGTCCATCATGGTATAGGCGTAATCGCCTTTTCCTTTATTCACAAGGTCGGAGATGTTGACACCTGCGTCACCCATGACCTTGGTAAACTGGCTCAGCATATTGGGGATGTTTCTGTGACAGATGGTAATACGGCCTTTTGCGGAACACATTCCCATATCACAGTTGGGGAAATTTACCGAATTCCGGATATTTCCATTTTCCATAAAATCACGGATCTCTTTCACTGCCATGATCGCGCAGTTATCTTCCGATTCTTCCGTGGATGCTCCCAGATGCGGCGTTACGATCACGCCTTCGGCACCGGCTACCTTCGGATTTGCAAAATCCGTGACATAACGTTTGATCTTTCCGCTTTTCAATCCCTTAAGAATTGCATCCTCATCGGCAAGAAGATCTCTCGCATAGTTCAGAATGACCACGCCGTCCTTCATCATGGAAACCGCTTTTTCATCCAGCATTCCCCTGGTGCTGTCCAGCAGCGGGACATGGATTGTAATGTAATCGCACTCCCGGTAAATATCCTCCACATTCTGGATATGGCGGATCGCCCGGGACAGATTCCAGGCGGCGTCCACGGAGATGTAGGGATCATAGCCGTAAACTTCCATTCCAAGAGGGATCGCCGCGTTGGCTACCAGCTGGCCGATCGCCCCAAGACCGATGATTCCCAGCTTCTTTCCACTGATTTCGCAGCCGGCAAACTGTTTTTTCTTCTTTTCCGCCAGTTTCTGAATCTCAGGATTGTCTTTTTCTTCTCTGACCCAGGAAATGCCGCCGACGATATCTCTGGATGCCAGAAGCATTCCGGCGATCACCAGTTCCTTGACGCCGTTGGCGTTGGCTCCCGGCGTGTTGAACACAACGATTCCCCGCTCCGCACACTCTTTCAGCGGAATGTTATTGACTCCTGCGCCTGCACGGGCAACCGCATACAGATTTTCAGGAAGCTCCATCTCATGCATGGATGCGCTGCGCACCAGGACTGCCTGCGCTTCTTCAAGCTGCTCTGCTTTTTGATACTGATCGCTGAAATTTCCCAGCCCAACCTCCGCAATGGGGTTCAGGCAATAATACTGATACATCACAGATTCGCCTCCTCAAATTCTTTCATAAACGCCACCAGCGCCTCCACGCCTTCCTTTGGCATTGCATTGTAGATGCTGGCTCTCATGCCGCCCACGGTCCGGTGACCCTTCAGATTTTCAAATCCGGCGGCTTTCGCCTCCTTCACAAATCTGGCGTCCAGTTCACTGTCTCCGGTCACAAACGGAACATTCATCAAAGAGCGGTCTTTCGGCACAACCGTGCCACGGAACATTTTGCTGGAATCCAGAAAATCGTACAGGATCTTTGCCTTTTCCTCATTCCGTTCCTTCATCACAGACAGTCCGCCCATCCGTTTCAGCCACTGGAACACTTTGCCGCACATGTAGATGCTCCAGCAGTTCGGCGTATTGTACATGGACCCCGCATCCGCATGGGTCTTATACATCATCATGGTCGGAGTCCCCGGCAGCACATCCTCAGTGATCAGATCCTCACGGACAATGGCGATCACCATGCCCGCAGGTCCGATATTTTTCTGAACACCGCCATAAAGGATTCCATATCTGGATACATCCACAGGCTCAGACAAAAAACAGGAGGATACGTCGGATACAAGAAGTTTTCCTTTGGTGTTTGGGAGTTCTTTGAATTTTGTGCCATAAATGGTATTGTTTTCACAGATGTATACATAATCCGCATCCGGGCTCACCGGCAGATCCGAACAATCCGGGATATAAGAAAACGTCTGAT
The DNA here is from genome assembly GCA_902493585.1 of uncultured Fusicatenibacter sp. GTDB lineage: Bacteria > Bacillota > Clostridia > Lachnospirales > Lachnospiraceae > Fusicatenibacter. The sequence continues at coordinate 7,335 of CABUPZ010000072.1, forward strand.
CCTCGGACGACGCGATCTTGTTTGCTTTTCCGTATTTCCGGGCTTCCTGATACGCCTTTTTTGCCCACTGACCGGTGACGATATAATCTGCCACACGGTTTTTCATCAGGTTCATCGGAATCATTGCAAACTGCAGGGAAGCTCCGCCCTGAAGAAACAGCACTTTATACTCTTTCGGGATCTTCATCAGTTCGCGAAGGTCTGACTCCGCCTCATCAATGATCTGCTGAAAAACCGAAGAGCGATGACTCATTTCCATCACCGACATGCCGCAGCCGCGGTAATCCAGCATTTCTTCCTGTGCTTCTTTTAAAACCTCTTCCGGCAGTACCGCCGGACCTGCGGAAAAATTGTAAACTCTGCTCACTTCACACATCCTCCTCGCGTTTTTGCTTATTTGCAGAAGAAATACGGCCGCAAAACCGTATTTCTTCTTGTAATGTATTACTGCTTTACCGTGATAAAACAATGATACAACGCTGTTAAGTTTCTGTCAACCTTTTTCTCCCAAATTACTTTTCAAGGTCATCTGCGTCAAATACTTCCTCGATCGCTGCGCCGGCCGCAACCATCGGGAATACTTTGTCATCCCTGTCGATCTGGCAGTCAATGACAACCGGTCCGCCGCAGGCGATGGCTTCCTCGATGGCAGGAGCGATTTCCTCTTTCTTTGTCACACGGATTCCTTTGGCTCCCATAGCCTCCGCCACTTTTACAAAGTCTGTTGCATCGTCCAGGATCGTATAGGAATAACGCTGTTTATAGAACAGAGTCTGCCACTGACGCACCATACCGAGCACATGGTTGTTGATCACCACTTCGATCACCGGTATCTGGTATCTGGAAAGGGTCGCGATTTCATTCATATTCATACGGAAACAACCGTCGCCTGCGATATTGATCACCGTTTTGTCCGGTCTTCCCATCTTCGCACCCATCGCCGCTCCAAGGCCAAAGCCCATCGTTCCAAGGCCTCCGGAGGTCAGAAGTTCTCTCGGTTCTTTGTAAGTATAATACTGTGCCGCCCACATCTGATGCTGACCAACGTCCGTGGTGATCACCGCATCGCCCTTTGTGACGCGGTAAATCTCCTCCATGACTGTCGGTCCGGTCAGTCCGTCCTCATGTTTCATCGGATAACGTTTTTCCAGTTCCCTGATTTCCTCGATCCATTCCGGATATTCCTTCGGTTCCAGACGCTCGTTCAGACGCTTCAGAGACTCCTTCAGATCTCCGATCACACAGGTATCCACAACAACATTTTTGTTGATCTCAGCGGCATCAATGTCAAATTGCAGAATTTTGGCATTCTTCGCGAATCTGCTGGTGTCTCCTGTCACACGGTCAGAGAAGCGGGCTCCAAGCACGATCAGAAGATCACATTTCGTCACGCCAAGGTTGGAAGTCTTCGTTCCATGCATGCCCAGCATACCTGTATACAAAGGATCATCGCCCGGGAATACGCCCTTACCCATCAGACTGTCGCAGACCGGAGCCTGAAGCTTATGCGCTAGTTCCCGCACTTCCTCCGATGCACCGGAGATGACCGCTCCTCCTCCGACAAAAATATACGGACGTTTTGCCTGATTGATCAACGCGGCAGCTTCCTCAAGAGCCTCCTCTGTAATCGTATTCACCTGACGCTCGATTTTTTCCGGTTCTTTGTATTCATATTCATATTTTGCCGCGGTGACATCCTTTGTGATGTCCACAAGCACAGGACCCGGACGTCCGCTTTGTGCGATCCGGAATGCGCGCCGCAGAGTATTTGCCAGATCCGCAACATTCTTGACGATCATGCTGTGTTTCGTGATCGGCATCACAACGCCTGCAATGTCTACCTCCTGAAAGCTGTCCTTGCCCAGCAGGGACTTTCCTACGTTGGCGGTGATCGCCACCACCGGTGACGAATCCATATACGCCGTCGCAATACCCGTCACCAGGTTTGTCGCTCCGGGGCCGCTGGTCGCCATACAGACGCCTACTTTTCCGGTTGCGCGGGCATAGCCGTCCGCCGCGTGGGCAGCGCCCTGTTCATGGGAGGTCAGAATATGATGGATTTCCGGATGGCTGTAAAGCTCATCGTAAACATTCAGGATCGTTCCTCCCGGATAACCAAATACGGTATCTACACCCTGTTCCTTCAAACACTCTATAACAATCTGTGAACCTGTCAACTGCATGGTGCATCTCTCCTCTCAATCAAATTATCTTCCGGCAGCCGTTCAGTCAGGAATCTCGAGAACCGCTCCTCTTCTGGCGCTTGTCACCATTTTCGCGTATCTTGCCAGATACCCTGTGGTCACTGCCGGTTTGCGCGGTTTCCATTCCGCTCTCCTGCGAGCCAGTTCTTCCTCGTCCACCAACAGTTCCAGCTTATGCTCCGGAATATTGATGCTGATCCGGTCGCCTTCCTCTACCAGCGCGATCGGACCGCCCACCGCTGCTTCCGGGCAGACATGACCGATGGAAGCGCCGCGGGAAGCACCTGAAAAACGTCCGTCTGTGATCAGCGCAACCGTATCGCCAAGCCCCATTCCTGCAATCGCAGAAGTAGGATTCAGCATCTCTCTCATTCCCGGACCGCCCTTCGGGCCTTCATAACGGATCACCACAACGTCTCCCGGAACGATTTTTCCTCCACGGATCGCCGCAATGGCATCTTCCTCACAATCGAAGACGCGGGCAGGTCCTTCGTGTACCAGCATTTCATCACAAACAGCAGAACGTTTGACAACTGCGGTTTCCGGCGCCAGATTTCCTTTCAGCACCGCGATACCGCCGGTTTTGCTGTATGGATGTTCCACCGGACGGATAACTTCCGGATTTTTGTTCACACAGCCCTGGATGTTCTCTCCCACCGTCTTTCCTGTCACCGTCATACCGTCTGTATGGATCAGGCCCAGCTTATTCAGTTCGTTCATCACTGCATAAACACCGCCGGCCTCGTTTAATTCTTCAATATAAGTATGGCCCGCCGGTGCCAGATGGCACAGGTTCGGGGTCTTTTCACTGATCGCGTTGGCAATCTCCGGATTCAGCTCAACACCAGCCTCATGGGCGATCGCCGGAAGATGCAGCATGCTGTTCGTAGAGCATCCCAGCGCCATATCCACCGTCAGTGCGTTCATAAACGCATCTTCCGTCAGGATATCGCTTGGCCGGATGTTTTTCTCCAGCAGCTCCATCACCTTCATACCTGCCTGTTTTGCAAGTACCAGACGCTCGGAATATACCGCCGGGATTGTACCATTTCCTTTCAGTCCCATACCGAGCACTTCCGTCAGACAGTTCATACTGTTGGCCGTATACATACCGGAACAGGAGCCGCAGGTCGGACAGGTCTTACACTCAAACTCACGCACATCCTCCTCGGTCATCGTTCCCGCTGCATAGGATCCAACGGCCTCAAACATACTGGAAAGACTGGTTTTATTGCCTTTCACACGTCCTGCAAGCATCGGGCCTCCGCTTACAAACACGGTCGGTACATTGATCCTTGCCGCCGCCATCAGAAGTCCCGGTACATTTTTATCACAGTTGGGGATACATACCAGCGCGTCAAACTGGTGAGCCGTCGCCATACATTCGGTGGAATCTGCGATCAGGTCACGGGTTACCAGGGAATATTTCATTCCGATGTGTCCCATGGCAATTCCGTCGCACACAGCGATCGCCGGAAAGACGATCGGCACGCCTCCCGCCATGGCAACTCCCATTTTGACCGCCTCTGTGATCTTATCCAGATTCATATGGCCGGGAACAATCTCATTGTAAGAGCTGACGATTCCCACCAGCGGTTTTTTCAATTCCTCTTCGGACAGTCCCAGAGCGCGCAGCAGCGAACGCTGCGGAGACTGGGCAATCCCTTTTTTTACTGCATCACTTTTCATCTTCTTCTCCTCCTTGGTCCTTCACGCTTCTATTTCCTTCGCCAGCAGATCTCCCATCTCTGTGGTGGAAACCTGAGTACAGCCTTCCGACATGATATCCACCGTACGGTATCCCTTTTTCAGCACCTGCTTCACCGCCTGCTCCACAGCATCCGCCTCCGTATCCAGGTTCAGTGAATAGCGGAGCATCATCGCCGCAGAAAGCACGGTGGCAATGGGGTTGGCAATATTTTTTCCTGCAATATCGGGAGCGGATCCATGACTCGGCTCATACAGTCCGAAACTGCTCTCATTCAGGCTGGCGGAGGACAGCATACCGATGGAACCGGTCACCATGCTGGCCTCATCAGAAAGGATGTCGCCGAACATGTTCTCCGTCAGGATCACATCAAACTGTGCCGGATCACGAACCAGCTGCATCGCACAATTATCCACCAGCATATGCTCCAGAGCGACGTCCGGATAATCCTTTGCCACTTCTTCCACAACCGCTCTCCAGAGGCGGGAAGAATCCAGCACATTTGCCTTATCTACACTGGTCACTTTCTTTCTCCTCTTCCGTGCGATGTCAAAGGCGCGGACAGCGATGCGCCGGATCTCTTTTTCATTGTAGGTCAGCGTATCTACCGCTTTTCTGAGCCCGTCTTCCACAACGGTCTTTCTCTCTCCAAAGTAAAGGCCTCCGGTCAGTTCTCTCATGATCACCAGATCAAAACCGTCTGCAATGATCTCCTCTTTCAGCGGGCAGGCGTCCTTCAGTTCTTCATAAAGATAAGCGGGACGAAGATTAGCAAACAGACCCAATTCCTTT
>CABUPZ010000073.1 GCA_902493585.1 uncultured Fusicatenibacter sp.
GTGTGGAGCGCCCGCCGCCTGCTCCGCTGATCCCGACAGAAAAAGGAGTTTCTCTGCTGATCGATTGCGGCGCGAATGTTGATGCACGCCCTTCTCATCTGGTGCAGTTTGCAGTGATGGGTTCCGTTTATATGGAACGTGTCATGGGAGTGAAACAGCCCAGGGTGGCAATCGTCAACATTGGTGTGGAAGAAGAGAAGGGAAATGCGCTGGTAAAGGAAACTTTTCCTTTGCTGAAAGAAAACAGCCAGATCAACTTCATCGGCAGCATCGAAGCGCGGGACATTCCCAAAGGGATGGCAGATGTGATCGTCTGCGAAGCCTTTGTGGGAAATGTAATCCTGAAACTGTATGAGGGAGTTGGAGCGACACTGATTTCAAAAGTAAAAGCAGGCATGATGACTTCTCTGCGGAGCAAGATCGGCGCGCTGCTGGTGAAGCCTGCGCTGAAAACAACGCTGAAAAGTTTCGATGCCAGCCAGTATGGCGGTGCACCGCTGCTTGGACTGAAGGGGCTGGTGGTAAAGACCCACGGAAGCTCCAAAGAGGTGGAATTTAAGAATTCTATTCTCCAGTGTATTACTTTTACCGAGCAGGAGATCAGCCAGAAAATTCAAGAATATCTGGCAAAAGAGAAAGAAAAGGAGGGGAAAGAACATGGAGTATGAGAAGCTGAAGGAGATTATCGCTGAAATACTGAATGTGGACCCGGACGAGATTACCATGGAGACTACGTTTGTGGATGACCTTGGAGCCGATTCGCTGGACGTATTCCAGATCATCATGGGGATCGAGGAAGAATTTGATATTGATATCGCATCAGAGAATGCGGAAAAGATCGTATCCGTGGCAGATGCAGTGGAAGAAATCAAAAGAGCAATCGGATAAAAAATGGAAAAAGGCTGTTATCCGGTCAACAAAGACTGTGCCGGAAAGCAGCCTTTTTATAACGGTTCAGAGGGCTGAACTGTTATGGCTTTTTCTTACGGCGTGAAACCGAAAAACGGACAGGCCGGAGTAATCAGAAGGAAGGATCGTAGAATCCGGAAGGAAAAGAAGATGAATCGTTTAAAAAAGATTAAGGAACTGGAACATAGAATTGGCTACCATTTTCAGGATTTCAATCTCCTGGTCATGGCAATGCGCCATTCTTCTTATGTCAATGAACATCATATGGAGCGTCTGGACTGCAATGAACGTCTGGAGTTCCTGGGAGATGCCGTGCTGGAAGTTGTGAGCAGTGAATTTCTGTACAAGAATTTTCCGGAGCTTCCGGAAGGGGAACTGACAAAAAAACGTGCCAGCATGGTCTGCGAACCGTCGCTTGCATTCTGTGCGCGGCAGATCGATCTTGGCAGTTATCTGCTGCTGGGCAAAGGTGAGGAAGGAACCGGGGGAAGAAACCGGGATTCCATCGTCTCCGATGCGATGGAAGCGACCATCGGAGCGATTTTTCTGGATGGTGGTTTTACTAATGCGAAAGAGTTTATCCTGAACTATATCCTGAATGATATAGAACATAAGCAGCTCTTTTACGATAGCAAGACTATCCTTCAGGAAATCATACAGGCCAGAACGGAAGAGCCTATGGCCTACGAGGTCCTGAAAGAGGAGGGACCGGACCATGACAAGAATTTCCGGGTTGCCGTAAAGGTAGGAAATAAGATACTCGGAACAGGAAGCGGAAGAACAAAGAAGGCAGCGGAGCAGGAAGCGGCATATTATGCGATCCTCAGCTGCCGGAAGCAGGAAAAGGGAGAAAAGGGATGAGAAGTGCTGTCAAAGCACAGACAGCCTGGAGGTAACTATGTATTTAAAATCCATAGAAATGCAGGGATTTAAGTCGTTTGCCAACAAGATGAACCTGCAGTTCCATGAAGGAATCACGGGGATCGTAGGTCCAAACGGCAGCGGCAAGAGCAACGTTGCGGACGCTGTGCGGTGGGTGCTCGGTGAACAGAGCGCGAAATCCCTGCGCGGCGGCAATATGCAGGACGTTATTTTCTCCGGAACAGAGACGAGAAAACCGCTGGGCTATGCGTCGGTGGCGATCACTTTTGATAATACCGACCATAAACTGAACATAGATTTTAATGAAGTCACGGTGACAAGGCGGCTGTACCGTTCCGGAGAGAGTGAATACCTTCTGAACGGCGCCGCCTGCCGTCTGAAAGATATCAATGAACTTTTTTATGATACCGGTATCGGAAAAGAGGGCTACTCCATCATCGGACAGGGACAGATCGACCGGATTCTCAGCGGAAAGCCGGAGGAACGAAGAGAACTGTTCGACGAAGCGGCGGGAATCGTGAAATTTAAGAGAAGAAAGGCTGCGACCCAGAAAAAACTGGCGGACGAGCAGCAGAATCTGGTGCGTGTGACAGATATTCTCAGTGAACTGACCAGACAGCTGGGACCTCTGGAGCGCCAGTCAGAGACGGCAAGAGTCTATCTGAAAAAGAAAGAAGAGCTGAAACTTCTGGATGTGAACATGTTCCTGATGGAACTGGAACGGATCCGGGAAGATCTGGGGAAGATCGATCAGAGGTATGAGATCGCCAGCGGGGAGCTGAAGGAGACCAGGGAGGCTTTTGAACAGACCAGGCAGGAATACGACCGTCTGGAAAAAGAACTGGAAGCACTGGACGAAACCATCCATGAGGCGCAGGAACAGGCCGGCCGGAATGCGGTGCAGAAGCAGCAGATGGAAGGCCAGCTGGAACTTCTGAAAGAACAGATCCTGGCGCTGGAAAGAAATCAGGAGCAGTTCGCACAGAGAGCGGAGACAATCCGCAGGGACAGAGAAACGTACCGGGCAGAACAGTCTTCTTACCGGAACCAGCAGGAGGAACTGAGAGACCAGCTGGAGACCGTGTCCAAAGACCGGGAAGAGAAAGAACAGCAGCGTGTACAGCTGCAGCGGAACATTCAGGAAAAGGAAGCCATGGTGGAAAAGAGTAAGGGCGAGATCATCGCGCTTTTGAATCAGAGAGCTTCCACCAAAGGAAAACTGCAGCGATACGACGCCATGCTGGAACAGATTGGAATCCGAAAATCTGCACTGAGCCAAAAGATCCTTCAGCTGAAAACGGAGGAAGCCGGGCAGGAATCCACGCTTCAGAAGCTTCAGCAGACCTGGCAGGAAGTGAAAGAAAAGCTTGCCGCCCTGCAGGAAACGTCCCGCAGCAACGACGGACTGATCGAAAGCCTGACGAAAGAACTGGCAGAAGCCAGCCGCCAGATGGAGATCGGTCAGGCAACTTACCACAGGGAGGAATCCCGCCTGGAATCTTTGAAGAATCTGACAGAGCGTTATGACGGTTACGGCAACAGTATCCGTAAAGTCATGGAACAGAAGAAAAATTATCCGGGCATCCGCGGCGTTGTGGCGGATCTGATCCAGGCAGAAAAGCAATATGAGACGGCGATCGAGACCGCTTTGGGAGGCAGTATCCAGAATATTGTCACAGACAACGAAACGACCGCCAAGCATCTGATCGAATATCTGAAGAAGGGAAGATTCGGCCGTGCAACGTTCCTCCCGCTGACCAGTATGCAGAAAAGGCAGGCCTCTGTACAGGAGGGTGTGCTTCAGGAACCGGGCATCCTCGGCGTTGCCAGTGATCTTGTAAGCTTCGAGGAAGAATACCGGGGCATGGTGGTGCAGCTCCTCGGCCGCACCCTTGTGGTGGATCACATTGACCATGCCATCGCTCTTGGACGGAAATACCGTCAGAGTCTGCGGATGGTCACGCTGGAAGGAGAACTTCTCAGTCCCGGCGGATCCATGACCGGCGGTTCTTTCCGGAACAACAGCAATCTGCTGGGACGCCGCAGGGAGATCGAGGAACTGGAAGGGCATATCCGTCAGCTGAAAAAAGAGCTGGATGATATGCAACAGCAGATCACCCGGAAGCGTGACGAGAGAAATGAGCTTCGCCGGAAAAAGACAGAGCTCAGTGAACAGATGCAGAAATTATATCTGGAGCAGAATACAGCCCGGATGAACATGCAGAGCGCTGTGGAAAAAACTGAGGAAATCCAGAGCGGTTACGCTTCCCTGCAAAGAGAGGGCGCAGAGATTGAAAGCCAGATTGCCGAGATCACCGAAAGCCGGAAGACGATCGAGGGAGAGATGGAACTTTCCAGGAGGCAGGAAGGCGAGCAGGAGGAAGCAGCCGGACGTGCGCAGGCGGATTTGGAACATCTGCATCTGCAGGACGAACAGATGCAGAAGAAACTGGAGGATATCCGGCTTTCCCACGCCAATGTTTCCCAGAAATATGAATTTCTGGAAGAAAACATTCTTCGTATTTCCCGGGATCTGGAACGGCTGGAGCAGGAAGAAGAGCATCTGAAGGAACAGGCAGGACAGGAGAAAGAACAGTCTGTACAGAAAGAACAAGAAATTGCCGCGCTGGAACAGGAAATTGTAAAAGCAGGAGAGCATGCGGAACAGGAAAAGGCCCAGATGGAGGAGTATCTGAAAAAGAAAGAGACCCTCAATGGAGAACATAAAGAATTCTTCCGGAAAAGAGATGAGCTTTCCGAGCATATTGCGCGGATGGACAAGGAATGTTACCGGCTGAACAGCCAGAAAGAGAAGCTGGAGGAAGCAAGGGAAAGCCAGAACGCCTACATGTGGCAGGAGTACGAGATCACACCGGTCCGGGCGCTGGAGTACCGGCTGGAGGAGCTTCCGGAGCGTGGAGAGATGAAGCGGCAGATTGCTGAGGGAAAGGAAGCGATCCGAAAGCTTGGATCGGTCAATGTCAATGCCATTGAGGAATATAAGGAGCTTCGTGAGCGCCATGAATTTCTGAGCAGCCAGCATGAAGATCTGGTGCAGGCGGCAAAGACCCTCCAGGGAATCATTGATGAACTGGACGAGGGAATGCGGCGGCAGTTTACGGAAAAATTCGCCGAGATCCGTCAGGAGTTCGACAAGGCATTCAAACAGCTGTTCGGAGGCGGAAGGGGAACCCTGGAACTGATGGAGGACGAGGATGTGCTGGAGGCAGGCATCCGGATCATTTCCCAGCCGCCGGGCAAGAAGCTTCAGAACATGATGCAGCTTTCCGGAGGGGAGAAGGCACTGACAGCCATCGCTCTGCTGTTTGCGATCCAGAACCTGAAACCTTCTCCGTTCTGTCTTCTGGACGAGATTGAGGCGGCGCTGGACGATTCCAACGTTACCCGTTTTGCGACTTATCTTCATAAGCTGACCCAGAATACCCAGTTTATTGTGATCACCCACCGGAGGGGAACCATGAACGCTGCGGACCGTCTGTACGGTATTACCATGCAGGAAAAAGGTGTCTCTACGCTGGTGTCCGTGAGCCTTATCGAAGGAGAACTGGACAAATAAGGGAAAATGAGATAAAATATTAAGGAATATTTTGAGAAAAAATAAAAAATATCAGGAGGAAGTGAAATGGCGGAGGAAAAAGTGGGTTTTTTCAAACGTCTTGTCAGCGGTCTTTCCAAGACCCGTGACAGCATCGTGGCGGGAATCGATTCGATCTTCAGCGGATATTCCAGCATCGACGATGATTTTTATGATGAGATAGAAGAGATTCTGGTGATGGGAGATATCGGGATCAGCACGACCACAAAGATCATCGAGGATCTGAAAGAACGTGTTGCCCGTGAAAAGATCAAAGACCCGGCAGAGTGCAAGCAGCTTCTGATCGACAGCATCAAGGAGCAGATGGATGTGGGGGATACGGCTTATGAGTTTGAACACAGAAAATCCGTTGTCCTGGTCATCGGCGTCAACGGTGTGGGAAAAACCACTTCTGTCGGAAAGCTGGCAGGTCTTCTGAAAGATCAGGGGAAAAAGGTCGTGCTTGCCGCAGCGGATACGTTCCGGGCGGCTGCCGGAGAGCAGCTGACGGAATGGGCGCACCGCGCCGGCGCGGATATTATCGGAGGCCAGAACGGCGCGGATCCGGCGTCGGTGGTGTATGACGCGGTTGCGGCGGCGAAAGCGAGAAATGCGGATGTACTGATCTGTGATACCGCGGGCCGTCTGCACAACAAAAAGAATCTGATGGAAGAGCTTCATAAGATTTACCGGATCCTGTCCAAAGAGTATCCGGAAGCATATCTGGAGACCCTGGTGGTGCTGGACGGGACCACCGGACAGAACGCACTGGTACAGGCCAGACAGTTTGCCGAGGTTGCCGATGTGACCGGAATCATCCTGACCAAGCTGGATGGAACGGCAAAAGGCGGTATCGCGGTGGCGATCCAGTCAGAGCTTGATATCCCGGTGAAATACATCGGCGAGAAGATCGATGATCTTCAGAAATTTAATTCGGAACAGTTTGTCAACGCATTGTTTGATGTGAGAACCAGCAGAGAAGAAGAGGAATGACATATGGCAGAGGAAATGCTTACGCTTGAGAAGTTTGAGGAAGCTTCCGAGACAGTAAAAAAAGTGACACAGGAGACAAAACTTGTATACAGCGACTATTTCAGCGCGGCTACCGGCAACAAAGTATACCTGAAGCCGGAAAATATGCAGTTTACCGGCGCCTATAAACTGCGTGGCGCTTATTATAAGATCAGTACACTGACCGAAGAGGAACGTTCCCGCGGGCTGATCACTGCTTCGGCAGGCAACCATGCCCAAGGTGTAGCCTATGCGGCACAGTGCTATGGAGCAAAAGCCGTGATCGTTATGCCGACCACGACACCGCTGATCAAAGTGGAGCGGACGAAGAGCTACGGCGCCGAAGTTGTGCTGTACGGAAATGTGTATGATGAAGCCTGCGCGAAAGCTTACGAGCTGGCGGATGAGTACGGTTATACCTTTATCCATCCGTTTGACGACCTGACGGTGGCCACCGGACAGGGAACGATCGCAATGGAGATCGTCAAGGAACTTCCGCTTGTGGATTATATTCTGGTTCCCATCGGAGGAGGCGGACTTGCCACAGGTGTCTCCACTCTGGCGAAGCTTCTGAAGCCAAATGTGAAAGTGATCGGTGTGGAGCCGGCAGGAGCAGCCTGCATGAAGGCGTCCATCGAGAAAGGGGAGGTCACAACGGTCAGCCCGGTCAGCACCATCGCCGACGGTACCGCAGTGCAGACACCGGGAAGCAAGATTTTCCCATACATATGCAAGAATCTTGATGAGATCATCACTGTGGAGGATGACGAACTGATCGTCAGCTTCCTGGATATGGTGGAAAACCATAAAATGGTGGTTGAAAATTCCGGTCTTCTGACGGTAGCGGCGCTGAAACATCTGAATGTGAAGGGAAAGAAAGTGGTTTCCATTCTCAGCGGCGGAAACATGGACGTGATCACAATGGCATCTGTGGTACAGAACGGCCTGATCCAGAGAGACAGAATCTTTACCGTTTCTGTTCTGCTGCCGGATAAGCCGGGCGAGCTGGTGCGTGTTTCCCAGGTGATTGCGGAGGAAAAAGGAAATGTCATCAAACTGGATCACAACCAGTTCTTTTCCATCAATCGCAATGCGGCTGTGGAACTGAGGATTACCATGGAAGCATTCGGCACCGATCACAAAAACCAGATCATCCGCGCACTGGAGCAGGCAGGCTATGCGCCGAAGCTGGTGCGGCCGAATTTGTAAAAATGTCAAGAAAAAATACTTGACACTGCGAATCTCCTGTGCTATGATAGCCAAGGTGAGCGCATGGAAAAGATATTAGAACAGACATTACTGTATGATTTTTATGGTGAGCTTTTGACAGAACATCAGCGTCAGGTATACGAAGACGTGGTGCTGAATGACTTTTCCCTGAGTGAAGTAGCGGAGAACCGGGGAATTTCCCGACAGGGTGTCCACGATATGATCCGCCGCTGCAACAAGAGTCTGGAAGAGTATGAAAACAAACTGCATCTGGTGGAGAAATTTCTGACGATCAAAGAAAATGTCAACAGGATCCGCCAGCTGACCAGAAATCCCGAAGAACAGTCAGTGTCCGAGCTGATGGATCAGATTGAAAGGATTTCCACGGATATTTTAGAGGAGCTTTGATTTATGGCATTTGAAAGTTTAACCGAAAAACTCCAGAACGTATTCAAAAACCTGAGAAGCAAAGGAAAGCTGACCGAGGCGGACGTCAAGACAGCCTTGAAGGAAGTCAAGATGGCACTGCTGGAAGCGGACGTAAGTTTCAAGGTGGTGAAGCAGTTTATCAAATCGGTTCAGGATCAGGCGATCGGACAGGATGTGATGAACGGACTGAATCCGGGTCAGATGGTGATCAAAATCGTAAACGATGAGCTTGTCCGTCTGATGGGCTCTGAGACAACGGAGATTGCGCTCCGTCCGGGCAATGAAGTGACCATCCTCATGATGGCAGGTCTTCAGGGTGCCGGTAAAACAACAACGACCGCAAAAATTGCCGGTAAGCTGAAAGCCAAAGGAAGAAAACCTCTTCTGGCGGCGTGTGACGTATATCGTCCGGCTGCGATCAAACAGCTGCAGATGAACGGTGAGAAGCAGGGCGTGGATGTCTTCACGATGGGAGACAAGAACCGTCCGGTGGACATTGCCAAGGCAGCGCTGGTCCACGCGAAAAGCAACGGCTATAATGTGCTGATTCTTGATACGGCGGGGCGTCTGCACATCGATGAAGAGATGATGCAGGAGCTTCAGGAGATCAAAGCGGCAGTTCCGGTCGATCAGACGCTTCTGGTTGTGGATGCGATGACCGGACAGGATGCGGTGAATGTTTCTGAGATGTTCAATGAAAAAGTCGGCATTGACGGTGTGATACTGACCAAGCTGGACGGTGACACCCGAGGCGGTGCGGCGCTTTCCATCCGGGCAGTCTCAGGAAAACCGATTCTTTACGTCGGTATGGGAGAGAAACTCTCGGATCTGGAACAGTTTTATCCGGATCGAATGGCATCCCGGATTCTTGGTATGGGAGATGTCATGAGCCTGATCGAGAAAGCACAGGCGAACATCGACGAAGAGAAGGCGAAAGCCATGGAACAGAAGATGAAGAAGGCACAGTTCGACTTCAACGATTATCTGGATTCCATGGAACAGATGCGCAACATGGGAGGATTTTCCAGTGTGCTGAATATGCTTCCCGGTGTCGGCAGTAAAATGAAAGACATCGAAAGTATGGTGGATGAGAAAGACATCGCCCGCAAAGAGGCAATCGTACTTTCCATGACACCGAAGGAACGCAGCAATCCGGACCTGCTGAATCCGTCGAGAAAACAGAGGATTGCCAAAGGCGCAGGTGTGGATATTGCAGAAGTAAACCGTTTTATCAAACAGTTTGAACAGTCCAGAAAAATGATGAAACAGGTTGCCGGGATGGCCGGCAAGGGCAGAGGTGGTAAAAGAGGAGGTTTCAAACTTCCCTTTTAAATACACATAAAAATTACAGGAGGTGAAAGTGAAATGGCAGTTAAAATGAGATTAAGAAGAATGGGACAGAAAAAAGCTCCTTTCTATAGAATCGTTGTTGCGGATTCCCGTTCCCCGAGAGATGGTAGATTCATCGAGGAAATCGGATACTATGATCCGAACCGTGAGCCGCACACAGTAAGCTTCAACGAAGAAGCAGCTAAAAAATGGCTGAACAACGGCGCACAGCCGACAGAGATCGTTGCTAAACTGTTAAAACAGGCTGGTATCGAGAAATAAGTCATTGCGGAGGCAGGTTGTAATGAAAGAATTAGTTGAAGTAATTGCAAAATCTCTCGTTGACAATCCAGATGAAGTCGTTGTTACTCAGACAGAAAGCGGAAATGATCTGCTGATTGAGTTAAAGGTTGCACCTTCCGATATGGGAAAAGTAATCGGAAGACAGGGACGTATCGCGAAAGCGATCCGTACCGTTGTCAAGGCGGCTTCCTCGAAAAGCGACAGGAAAGTAGTCGTTGAAATTTTGTAACAGTTCAGCGACTGAATCGTTACGAAATTTCAAAGTAAAGCCACAGGAGACTGTTGCGGAGAGGCCGTGTTTTGCGGATACCGCGGCGGCCTCCTTGTATTTTCAGGCAAAAAAGGAAAGACTCCTGCGTTTTGGCGTCCTCTTGAATCAGTCGAAGGGATGGCAAAATGCAGGATTTTTTTAGAAAGGAAAAAGAGATGGAAGAATTTTTGAAAGCAGGCGTAATTTCCTCCACCCACGGCGTGCGGGGAGAGGTGAAGGTATTTCCGACCACCAGTGAACCGGAACGGTTTAAAGATCTGAAGAAAGTATATCTGGATACCGGAAGAGAGTGGATGGAGCTGGAGATCGCAGGCGTAAAATTTTTTAAGCAGTTTGCAATCCTGAAATTCCGTGGGATCGACAATATCAATGATATTGAAAAGTACCGCGGGTGCAGCCTTTGGGTAGCCAGGGAGGATGCGGTTCCGCTGGAAGAAGACGAATATTATATCGGCGATCTGATCGGCATGCAGGTTTTCACAGAGGATGGAAATGTTTTTGGCACTTTGAAGGATGTCATGGAGACGGGAGCCAACGATGTCTATATCATAGAGACGGAGGCACACGGAGAAGTGCTTGTGCCTGCCATCCATGACTGTATCCTGGACGTGGATGTTGAGCAGAAGACGATGAAGATCCATTTGCTGCCCGGGTTGCTCTGAGCAGGCGGAGGTGACTATGAAGTTTCATGTATTGACACTGTTTCCTGAGATGATCGAGCAGGGACTGCACACCAGTATCCTGGGAAAAGCGATAGAAAAAGGCTGCATCACTCTGGAGACCACCAATATCCGGGATTTTTCCGCCAACAAATACAATCGGGTGGACGATTATCCCTACGGCGGCGGCGCCGGAATGGTTATGGAGGCGGAGCCGGTATACCGTGCCTGCAAGTCTGTGGAAGAAAAGATTGGAAAAACCGCAAGAACAGTCTATCTGACGCCTCAGGGCAAGGTACTGAATCAGACAATGGTGGAAGAACTGGCCATGGAAGAGGATCTGATCCTGCTGTGCGGCCATTACGAGGGAATTGACGAACGAGTGCTGGAGGAAGTGGTCACAGACTATATTTCCATCGGAGATTACGTGCTCACCGGCGGAGAACTGGGCGCCATGGTGCTGATCGATGCGGTTTCCCGGTTTGTCCCGGGTGTGCTGAGCAACGAAGAATCCTCCCAGTTTGAATCCCTGCAGGACAATCTGCTGGAGTACCCACACTACACCCGCCCGGAAGAGTGGCACGGAAAAAAAGTCCCGTCGGTACTGTTATCCGGCGATCACAAAAAAATTGAAGCATGGCGGTACGAAAAATCCGTGGAACGGACAAAAGAACGCCGCCCGGATCTGCTGAAAAACGCCGTGTCCGTCACCTGCGCATTCTACGCTCCGGAAACATCCTGGAAAGAGATCCTTCTGCAGACGACCGGAGAAATGACCCGATACGGAACTTTTCTGGATGTGGGAAGAAAAAAAATCCGCAAGCAATACAACACCTTCGGACCCAAAGATTTCCTTCTGTTTGCCGTACCCGCAGAACTTCCCGCAGACAGTCCTCTGGCTGCGCACGAAGAATTTTTCCAAAGCTTTCACGGAAAAAATACCCCCGCTGCACTGATTGTCTACGGAGATTCAGCAAATACAGACCAGTCAGTCAGTCGGCAGAAACTTCTGCCAGATCGTTTGAACACAGCACTGCAGGACAAAGGATTCCGGATCCTCGACACCTGCCTGACCCCCGAATCCCCACGGGAACGACTGCAGTTTCTACTGCGTCTCCGCGAGAAAATCTATCAGGGCATCTGTTCCCGCAAAGTGGGGCGTGCAGATTGCAGGAATGAATTTTCAAACACGCTCTAGTAC
>CABUPZ010000074.1 GCA_902493585.1 uncultured Fusicatenibacter sp.
TGCAGAGGATGAGTAAAGGAGTACTGACCATCGTATCCGGTTTTTCCGGCGCGGGAAAGGGCACCGTTATGAAGGGACTTCTCGCAAACTATGATAACTACGCTCTTTCCATATCCGCCACCACCCGCAAGCCGCGGGAAGGGGAGCAGGACGGAAGAGAATATTTCTTTAAAACAAGGGAAGAATTTGAGCAGATGATCGCCGAAGGCGCGTTTATCGAATATGCCCAGTACGTGGAAAATTATTATGGAACGCCAAAGGCTTATGTGGAAGAACAGCTTGCCAACGGCAAAGATGTTCTGCTGGAAATTGAGATTCAGGGAGCGCTTCAGGTCAAAAAGCTTCGTCCGGATGCTCTTCTGATTTTTATCACGCCTCCGAGCGCTGAGATTCTGGAGCAGCGTCTGACCGGACGCGGTACGGAGACACCGGAAGTGATTGCCATGCGTATGAACCGTGCGGTGGAGGAGGCGGCCTATATGGACGCTTATGATTATATTATCATCAACGATCAGCTGGAAGACTGCATCGAAAAGACACACCGGCTCATCCAGAGCCAACATGCAGCCAGCAGTCTTCAGTCGGAGTTCATCTGCCGGATACAGAAAGAATTAGAGGAAAGAAAGGAGAGCAAAGCATGATACATCCATCTTATACAGAATTAATCGAAACCATCAACGAGGGACAGGACATCGACGAAGCTCCTGTGATCAGCAGCCGTTATTCTCTGGTTCTCGCAACCAGCAAACGCGCAAGACAGCTGATCGCCGGCGCAGAACCGAAAGTCAAGGTTAAGAAAGGTATGAAACCTCTTTCTATCGCTGTAGAGGAAATGTACCGTGGAGAAGTTACGATTCTCCCGGATGAAACGACAGAGGATGAGACCTCGGAAGATGTAGAGTAAAACACCGGTCTGCGGTACCCGCCAGGCCGTGGTGGAGTAGAGAAAATACGGCTCTGGAGTTTTCCCGGAGCTGTTTTTCTATCCCCATAAAAAACTGCAACGATACAGGAGTGAACAAATGAAAATTTTATTTATTTCTCTTGGCTGTGACAAAAACCTTGTGGACTCCGAGCACATGCTCGGCCTGTTGGTAAAGCACGGTTATGAGATCACAGACGATGAAACGCAGGCGGACATCATTGTCATCAATACCTGCTGCTTCATCCATGACGCCAAGGAAGAGAGCATTGAAAACATCCTCCAGATGGCTGAGTACAAAAAGCAGGGAAGCTGCAAAGTGTTGCTTGTCACAGGCTGTATGGCGGAGCGTTACCGCGAGGAGATCCACCAGGAAATTCCGGAGGTAGACGCCGTTCTGGGAACCAACAGCTACGACCGCATCGTCCTCGCGATCGAGGATGTGCTGCGCGGCAGCCATTACGAGGATTACGCGGAGCTGACCGGGATTCCGAAAACCGATGGAGGGCGGATCGTCACCACCGGAGGTTATTATGAATACCTGAAGATTGCCGAGGGATGTGACAAGCACTGTACCTACTGCATTATCCCGAAGCTGCGCGGCAGCTACCGCAGCGTTCCAATGGAAGACCTTCTGGAAGAAGCCAGAGCCATGGCAGCCGGCGGCGTCCGGGAACTGGTTCTTGTGGCTCAGGAGACAACTCTTTACGGGACAGATCTTTACGGAAAGCCTTCGCTTCACCTTCTTCTGAAAGAGCTCTGCAAAATTCCGGAACTGTACTGGATCCGGATCCTCTACTGTTACCCGGAGGACATTTATCCGGAACTGATCCAGACCATGAAGGAAGAAAAGAAAATCTGTCATTATATGGATCTCCCGATTCAGCATGCCAATGACGAGATCCTCCGACGGATGGGCCGCCGTACTTCCAAGGAAGAGTTGGTACAGATCATCACAACTCTCCGGGAAGAAATTCCGGACATCACGCTGCGCACGACACTGATCACCGGATTTCCGGGAGAGACGAAGGAACAGCATGAGGAACTTATGGAATTTGTCAATGACATGGAATTTGACCGTCTGGGTGTGTTTACCTATTCTCCGGAAGACGGAACGCCTGCGGCAAACATGGATCATCAGATCGATGAGGAGACCAAACTGGATCGCCAGGCGGAACTGATGGAGCTGCAGCAGGATATTTCCATGGAACTGGGAGAGCGGAAGATCGGGCAGTTCCTGACGGTGATGATCGAAGGAAAGGTTGCCGATGAAAATGCCTACGTGGGCAGAAGCGCATCCGACGCTCCGGGCGTTGACGGTTATGTTTTCGTCAATACGGATGAGGAGCTTGTGTCCGGTGATTTTGTGAGGGTAACGATCACCGGCGCACTGGAATATGATTTGATAGGAGAGATTGTGCAATGAATTTACCAAACAAACTGACGATACTGAGAATGATTATGGTTCCGTTTTTTGTATTCTTTATGCTGGTTCCCGTTGCGGGGGACGCCACCAAGTGGATCGCTCTGGTGATCTTCGTTGTGGCAAGCCTGACGGACACGCTGGACGGCTATCTCGCCCGCAGGGACAACCTGGTCACAGATTTCGGAAAGTTCATGGATCCTCTGGCGGACAAACTTCTGGTCTGCTCCGCGCTGATCTGTTTTGTAGAGCTGGGCGACCTGCCGGCTTGGATGGTCATCATCATCATCGGACGTGAATTTATCATCAGCGGCTTCCGTCTGGTGGCATCTGACAACGGCATTGTCATCGCGGCAAGCAAAACAGGAAAGCTCAAAACGATCAGCCAGATGGTCATGGTCGTTCTGGTGATTGCAGACCTTGGCGGAATCTTCTCTGTGCTGGAGCAGATCTTTATCTGGCTGGCGATGATCCTGACCGTCGTGTCACTGATCGAATATATTTATAACAATAAAAACGTGCTTTCCATGCAGGGCTAAGGAGGCAGCTATGGTCGCAGAAATCATTTCCATCGGAACAGAGATCCTGATGGGCAACATTACAAATACCAACGCCGTTTACTTTGCGCGCCAGTGCGCGGCGCTTGGCATCGACTGTTATTATCAGGATGTGGTAGGAGATAACGAAGAACGAATGACACAGATGATCCGGACTGCGCTGGACCGGTCGGATCTGATCCTTCTGTCCGGCGGCCTTGGGCCTACTGAGGACGACCTGACGAAAGAAGTCGTATGTAAAGTGATGGGTGAGCCGCTGGTGGAAGATCCCCATACAAAGGCACGGATCCAGAGCTATATGGAGAGTCACCTCAAATCCAATCCTGACTCCGCCATCACCGCCAACAACTGGAAACAGGCGCTGGTACCGGAGAACGGTACCGTCCTGGACAATGACAACGGCACGGCTCCCGGCCTAATCATCGAGAAAAACGGAAAGATCGCCGTTCTCCTTCCCGGACCACCGATTGAAATGAAACCGCTGTTTGAAGAATATGTGATCCCGTATCTCCGCAGCCGCCAGGAAGACGTTCTCTATTCCCACATGATCAAGATCTGCGGGATCGGAGAGAGCGCGGTGGAAACAGAAATCCTGGATCTCATCGACGCACAGACGAACCCGACCCTTGCCACTTACGCCAAGACCGGAGAGGTACACCTGCGTGTGACCGCAAAAGCGAAAAACGAAGAAGAAGCGCTCCAGCTGATGGCTCCGGTGGAAGAAGAACTGAAAAAGCGCTTTGGAAACCATATTTACACGATGGAAGAAGAAGTGACCCTGGAACAGGCAGTCGTAGATATGATGAAGAAGCGGAACCTGCATCTGACCACTGCCGAATCCTGTACCGGAGGAGCTGTCGCTTCCCGCATCGTCAATGTACCCGGAGCCTCTGAAGTTCTGGGACAGGGCATTGTGACCTACTCCAATGAAGCAAAACAGCGTTATCTGAGTGTCAGAGAAGAGACCCTCGCCAACTACGGAGCGGTAAGCGCTGAAACTGCCAGAGAGATGGCGGAGGGCGGATGCCGGAATACCGGAACCGAAGCCTGCATCGCCATCACAGGAATCGCCGGGCCTGGCGGCGGCACGCCGGAAAAACCGGTTGGCTTGGTTTATATGGGATGCTGCGTCAATGGAAAAACCGTCGTCCAGGAATATCAGTTCCGCGGCAGCCGCACAAAAATCCGTGAACAGGCAGTCGTAAAGGCTCTGACTCTGCTTCGCAGCTGCATTCTGGACGCAGAATAAAATTCAAACAAATCCCAAGAATGTGTTTGAACACACATTCTTTCAAAGGTATAAGAACAGCGCCGGATATTGGATCGTTTCAATATCCGGCGCTGTTTCTACCGTTTCAGCAGTTTCAGCATCTGAAGCATCCGGTCGATCTTTGCCACTTCTTCCGGTGACCGATTGCTTTTCATCACCTGAATGATCAAGTCCATTTCCGCGTCGCTGAACTGCATGCCCTTTTCTCTGGAACTGTTTGCGGCAGCCATCAGAATCGGCAAAAGCTCGTTGGGACCCTTTCCGTTTCCCATAGACGCCATGGACTGCAGCATCTGCAGTTTTTCTGCCGGAATCCCTGAGAGATTTGGGTCTTTCATCCAGTCATCCATTCCAATCTTCCTCCTTTTCATGTTCTGTCGTTTGACCGTCTTCCTGATACATCTGGAACATCTGAATGGCAGTCATCGCATTCATGATACCGTTGAGATTCTCCCTCATTTCCCCCGAGGTAAACTGGCTGATCGACTGGAGCATTTCCATCGGGCTTGTTTTTACCGGTTCCCGGGATGACATCATGGAAAGCTCCCGCGCCTGTGAGAACATCTGAATGGTTCTTTGCAGTTCCATGGTTTTGGCAAATATGGAAAGCATCGCCTGAGCCCTGGGGTCGGCATAAGGAATCGCCGCCTTCAGCATCTGGAGCTGGTCTTCCGCCACCATCCGGTCAAGAGGCGTCATTTCAATAGAATCCTGTTCGTTCATAAAAATCCCCATATTCAGAATTTCTACAGTTTATGCAGAAAAAGAGAAAAAGAGAACCAGGGCCTTTTTCTCTCATATGATAAAGAGAACACATCACAGCAAAAAGGAGAGTTGAATTGTGAAAAACGGAGAATCCGAAGAATACAGACTTGTCATAGAAGGCAACGCACTTTATGAAGTGGATATGGAATGTATCCGCTGCAGGGAGTCCAGACGGAAGGCGGCGGAAGAGGAGTGCAAAAAAACAGGGCAAAAGAAAAGTCTCGGGAAAGATCCGGAAAAACCGGGAGAACAGCAGGAAAACGAAAGCCATCAAAAACAGCATAACGAATAACGAAAAAACGGGGCGCTTCACAGAAGGAAGCGCCCCATGCTGCAGCCGTCCGTCAGCACTTCAGGCATTTACAGCACATTCTTATTCATGTGTCAGCATCCGCAGCCATTGCATCCGTTGTTTCCGTTGCAGAAGAACAGGAGCAGGATCACCCACAGGCAGCTGTCATTTCCGCAGCCACCGCCCCAGCTGGAATTTCCGTTTCCGCAGCAGCTCAGCAGAAGAAGGATCCACAGGATATTGCATCCGCAGGAATTTCCGTTTCCACTAAACAGTCCGCTGTTTCCGGAATCACATCCACATCCACAGTTTGTAGCAGCTAAATCACTCATATCATTTCCTCCAAATTGATTTGGTTTACACTTCATGATATGAGGATCCCCTCTGTTTGGTTACTCAATTTGTCATCAGAGAAAGAAAAGAATTGTAAAGATCCAGCGTTCCATAGCCCCACTCCCTGTTAGGATAAGTCAGGGCAGGATCTCTCTGCGCTCCCCGGATCAGGTAGAATTTCAGCTCCTGGGTAGTATAAAAACGGGGCGGGATACGCTCCATTCCCCACTGGATCAGAAGGGCAGACGCCCCGGCTGCCAGAGCAGCGGCAGCGCTTGTTCCTGTTTTATCCACGTAGCTTCCCAGCGGTCCCGGACCGGTGACATCCACCCCCGGAGAAACAAAATCCGGTTTCACATCATTGTCTGCAGTGTAACCGCGGCTGGAATGGATATAAAGGCTCCCCGTTGCCGCCTGGTACGCTCCGGTGGTGAGGATCGTGTCCGGTGTCGACGGACTGGTCAGCGTGGTATAGGGATTCGGGGACAAAAAGGTAATATCCGGATCCGCGAAACCGGTAATCGGAAGCCACAGATGAAACTCCCTGGCAGCCTCGTCCGCTCCGTATACCTGCAGATTCCAGATGCCTTCCGTTGGCTTCTCAAAACGGATAATGATCAGCTGTCTGCCGCTGGTGGTGATCACATCATACTTGATACGGATTTTTGTCTCTTCCAGGATAAAACTGCTGGTTGTTTCCACGCTGAGGGATACCGGGATCCTTGGAACCGTCTCCCCGATGGGGGAGCGGAATCCTACAGAAAAAAGCTGCGGAGCCTGTCCCCAGAGTTCCATAGTGAAGCCCGCGCTGCCCGGCGGTACCAGGATCTCCACATTGGTCGGACCGCCGGCGGAAGAGGCAGCGCCGAGATAATGATGGGCGCGCCCGGCTTCATCCCCGGCAGCGGCGACAGGCGTGATCCCCTGGATCTGTCCCAGCCTCCACAGGGTAAAGGTCAGCGGCATGGATTCCGTACGGCTTCCCTGATTGCTTCCGAGCCCAATGCAGATCACCAGTGGTTTTTTATGCAGAAAAGATTTCTGGGTCAGATACTGGATGCCTGCCATAATATCATTTTCCTGATACGCCACAGCGTTGGGAGAGACATAAAAAAAATCCCGGAGATACTGCTTCGCCGGTTTTAGTTTTACAACCACAAGATCCGCATCCGGCGCAGCTCCGATAAATCCCTGGTCTTCCCTTGAAGATCCGGCGGCAACTCCCGCCAGATAAGTGCCATGCCCCTGCGGATCATCCACAGGCACCAGAGATCTTGGGTCTTCGTTCCGGAGCGCCTCGTCGATCTGTGTCCTGGAATATTCACTCCCGTAAGGGAAAAATTCAGGCGGGGTACCGGTCCGGTCTGTCTGGTCCCAGAGATCCAGAATCTTCGTCGTGCCATCGGGCTTTTGAAACGCCGGATGGGTATAGTCAATTCCGGTGTCTACGATGCCGATGATGACGCCTGCCCCGGTCAGTTGGAGCACTGGCTGATTCTGTACCTGCAGGATCCCGGCGCTTTCCAGTGATACGGTACTTAAAGGGGTATAAAGCTTCGGAACTGAATTATAAGGAATATCGCCAAACTGATTCGCCGGCAGCAGGCTCCTTTCCAAAAAGAGTGTGGAAAACTGGGAATTCAGCGGAAAGGAACTGCCTTCCGAATCCGGAACCGCATTCTGATATACCTCCAGATAAAAGCTTCGGACGATCAGATCTGCATAATCGTTGGAGTAAACACGTTCTTCCAGAGTCAAATGTTTGTACCATCCGTTTTTTATCAGTATACGAAGTCCCGCATCAAATTATGTGACAGCCCGAACGAATGCGGAAAGGCAGAAAACAAATTTATGCCGGAACAATCACCGGATCATTCCAGAAGGCCGCTGATATCCTGGTCCGGAACCTCCATGGGATAGCGGCTGTCAAAGCAAGCCTTGCAGATTGGCAGATCACCCACCATTTTCTGCAGACAGTCGATGGGCATATAGCCGAGCGAATCCGCGCCGATCATTTCACGGATTTCTTCCGTGGAATGTGTATGGGCGATCAACTGCTGGTTGGAAGGCACATCCGTTCCGAAATAGCAGGGATAGAGGAACGGCGGGGAACTGATCCGCACATGAACCTCCCTGGCGCCGGCTTTTTTCATCATCGTGATGATATTGGCGATGGTCGTTCCTCGGACAATGGAATCATCCACCAGAACCAGCCGTTTTCCCCGGACCACCGGTTCCAGAACACTGAGCTTCATCTTGACGCTGGATTCCCGTTCTTTCTGGCTCGGCTTGATAAACGTCCTGCCGATATAACTGTTTTTGTGAAAGGCAAAAGCAAACGGGATACCGGAAGCCTCGGAATAGCCCTTTGCCGCCGTCAGTCCAGAATCCGGAACTCCGACCACCAGATCCGCATCCACCGGATAGGTTTTTGCCAGGAGTCCGCCAGCCCGGATCCTAGACTCATAGACATTGACGTTGTCCAGACAGCTGTCCAGCCGCGCAAAATAAATGTATTCGAAAATGCAGTGAGCCCTCTGTACGCTGCACGGCATAAATTCCGAATGCAGTTTTCCGTCCTTGTCAATCGTCACAATTTCTCCCGGCTCCACATCCCGGACAAATTCCGCCCCGACGGATGTGATGGCACAGCTCTCGGACGCAAAGATCCAGGCATTTCCCCGTTTTCCGATGCAGAGCGGCTTCAGTCCGTAAGGATCCCTTACGCCGATCAGCTTTCGCGGGCTCATGATCACAAGTCCGTAAGCGCCACGGATCTTCTGTACCGTCTTCCGGATTGCCTCCTCCACCGTCGCCGAGTGGATCCTTTCTCTGGCGATATGGTAAGCGATGATCTCGGAATCGATGGTTGTATGAAAAATAGCTCCGGTGTGTTCCATTTCATCCCGAAGCTGTACAGCATTGACCAGATTTCCGTTATGCGCCAGGGCAAGTGACCCTTTCAGATATTTCAGAACGAGAGGCTGGGCGTTCTCCAGCGTGGTTGCGCCTGTGGTGGAATAGCGGACATGTCCGATGCCGATATTTCCCGTCAGCTCCTGCAGATTGGATTCCCGGAAGACTTCCTGCACAAGCCCCATACCTTTGTAAAAATTGACCTGCCCCTTCGGACCGTTGGTATCCGATACGGCAATCCCGCAGGATTCCTGTCCCCGATGCTGAAGTGCGGATAACCCATAGTAGATGGAGGTACTCACATCCTCGCCGTCCGGATCATAAATTCCGAACACTCCGCATTCCTCTTTCAGACCGCTCTCGTAGTTTTCATTTTTCATTATTGGTTTCTCCTTTTGATCTCAAAGAATGAAAAAAAGACAAAAAGGCCATCCTTTCTTGGGGACCTCTTTGTCTCACTATAAAATTATACGCTTTTTTCAATTTTATTGTCAATAGATTTCATCTGATTTTTCAGATTTATCTATTTTTTACTCTGACAGCGGATTTTTCGGAAATTATTTTGGAAATTTCAACAAAATTGCAGAATCAGAAAAAAAAAGATTGCAATCCACGCACGCCGTGCTACAATGGGCTATGTTTTTTTAACAGACCGCACACAACACAAAACAGGAGGGAATCCATATGGCAGTAAAGTATGTTTTTGTAACCGGCGGTGTAGTCTCCGGACTTGGAAAAGGAATCACCGCCGCCTCCCTTGGCCGCCTGCTGAAGGCGAGAGGGTACAAAGTCACCATGCAGAAATTTGATCCGTACATCAATGTAGACCCTGGAACCATGAACCCGATCCAGCACGGGGAAGTCTTCGTCACAGACGACGGCACAGAGACGGATCTGGATCTTGGGCATTACGAGCGTTTTATTGACGAAAGTCTTGACTGCAATTCCAATGTGACAACCGGAAAAGTTTACTGGTCCGTACTCCAAAAAGAACGCCACGGCGACTTCGGCGGAGGCACGGTACAGGTCATCCCGCATATCACCAATGAGATCAAAAGCCGCTTTTATCACAATTCCGGCGAGGACCGGATCGCGATTATCGAAGTGGGCGGCACCGTCGGCGATATCGAAAGCCAGCCGTTCCTTGAGGCGATCCGCCAGTTTCAGCATGAGGTCGGACATGAAAATGCTGTTCTGGTCCATGTGACCCTGATTCCCTACCTGAAAGCTTCCGGCGAAATGAAGACGAAACCGACCCAGGCAAGTGTCAAAGAACTGCAGGGTCTCGGCCTTTGGCCGGACGTCATTGTCTGCCGTTCCGAACATCCGCTGACCCAGGAGATTCGTGACAAGATCGCCCTGTTCTGCAACGTACCCAGCGCCCATGTGCTCCAGAATCTGGATGTGGACTACCTCTACGAAGCGCCTCTGGCGATGGAGAAGGAACATCTCGCCCAGGTCATCTGTGAATGTCTCCATCTGGAATGCCCGGAACCGGAACTGTCCGACTGGCAGACGATGGTTCAGGCTCTGAGAAATCCCCAGCAGGAGGTGACCATTGCCCTGGTAGGAAAATATATCCAGCTCCACGATGCCTACCTGAGCGTTGTGGAAGCCCTGAAACATGGTGGAATCGCAGCACGCGCCAGTGTTTCCATCCGATGGATCGATTCGGAAGAGGTCACCCCGCAGAATGTGAAAGAGTTGCTTCAGGGCATCGACGGTCTTCTTGTGCCAGGAGGCTTTGGCAGCCGCGGGATTGAAGGCAAGATCACGGCAATCCGCTACGCAAGAGAACATCGTCTGCCGTTCCTTGGAATCTGCCTGGGAATGCAGCTGGCGATTGTCGAATACGCCCGAAATGTCCTCGGTCTTTCCGATGCCCACAGCATCGAACTGGATCCGGACACTTCTCATCCCGTGATCTCCCTGATGCCGGATCAGAACGGAGTGGAAGATCTCGGCGGCACCCTGCGGCTTGGCGCTTATCCATGCGTCCTCGCGGAAGATTCTCACGCTTACCGTCTGTACGGTACCGGAGAAATCCAGGAACGCCACAGACACCGTTATGAAGTCAACAATGAGTACCGGGAAGCCCTGCTCCAGAACGGGATGAAACTTTCCGGCATTTCCCCGGACGGCAGGATCGTGGAGATGATCGAACTTCCGGATCATCCTTACTTTCTTGCAACTCAGGCGCATCCGGAATTCAAATCCAGACCGAACCGTCCGCATCCCCTGTTCGCAGGACTTGTCCGGGCGGCCGTGGAATACCGCGAAAAAGAAAAATAAATTGGCTCTTTACAAATGACGCGGGATGCGTTATATTATTAGCCATAGTTGCAGGTATGCTTGTGTTTGAAAATCAATTTTGCAGGATTAGATGTTATTTCCTGCAAAATTGATTTCAGACCTGCCAAATAGAAGATAGAGAGAGGGTGTTGGAATGACACAGAAAAAAGCCGACAGCGGCCAGTGCGCTCTGTATCGGCCGCAGTTCGAACATGATAACTGCGGAATCGGAGCGGTGGTCAATATCAAAGGTGTGAAAAGCCATGAAACCGTTGAAAAAGCACTGAAAATCGTAGAAAACCTGGAACACAGGGCCGGCAAGGACGCCGAGGGAAAAACAGGAGATGGAGTTGGAATCTTACTGCAGATATCGCATAAGTTCTTTTCCAGAGCCTGTCATTCCCTCGGCATTTTTTTAGGCGAAGAGCGGGAATACGGCGTGGGAATGTTCTTCTTTCCGCAGAACGAACTGAAACGCAATCAGGCGAAAAAAATGTTTGAGATCATCGTGGAGAAAGAGGGCATGGAGTTTCTGGGATGGAGA
This sequence comes from uncultured Fusicatenibacter sp., assembly GCA_902493585.1. Taxonomy (GTDB): domain Bacteria; phylum Bacillota; class Clostridia; order Lachnospirales; family Lachnospiraceae; genus Fusicatenibacter. Next base: position 11,315 of record CABUPZ010000074.1, read on the forward strand.
GAAGTCCCGGTGGATCCGGAAGTTCTCGGTCACAAGGCTCGGGAGTGCATGCCCTGCATCATGCAGGGATTCATCAAAAAGCCTGCGGATATCGCCAAGGGAATCGCCTTCGACCGCCGACTGTATGTGGTGCGCCGGGTGTTTGAACAGAGTACGGACAATACCTATGTCCCGTCACTGTCCAGCCGTACCATCGTCTATAAGGGAATGTTCCTGGTCGGCCAGCTGAGAACCTTTTTCCATGACCTGCAGGATCCTTCCTACGAGTCAGCCATCGCGATCGTACATTCCCGGTTCAGCACCAACACCAATCCAAGCTGGGAGCGTGCC
>CABUPZ010000075.1 GCA_902493585.1 uncultured Fusicatenibacter sp.
GCCGTGCGCGCTACCAAGCTACGCCATACCCCGTAACGACCTGTTTATTATAACAGAAGAAATGCAAAAAAGCAATACTGTAGTTTTTTGTTTTCTGCAATCAGTGTCAGCGCTTTCGCTTTTTCCTTAATCAGAGCATTTTGGAAAGCAGTGAATGAAAACAGCTTCAACACTTCCGTTATGTACATTTATGGCTGTTCCGCATAATAATTACGAACCGCATACCCGAACTGTTCCATAAGAAAATCAGAGGCTTCCCTCGCCTGTGGAGACTTGGAGGCAAGCAAATCAAATCCATGGAAACATCCGTCAAATACGCGGTAATGAGCGGCGATTCCCTTCTTTTTCAGGTTTTCCATATATGTAACTGTTTCGTCGTAAAACGGATCGATGCTCCCCACATAAGTCACGGCAGGCGGAAGATCCGAAAAATCTTCCAGTCTTGCAGGAGCCGCATAGGCCGGCACATCGCTTTGACCGTATCTGTTCCCCAGGTATAGTTTCCAGCCTGCAAGATTGGATTTCGTATTCCATACAGGCGCGTCATTGTTCTGAGAACTTGAAGTGATCAATCGGTCATCCAGCATGGGATACAAAGGCATCTGAAACGCCAAAGCGACCTCTTTTTTATCTCTCGCATAAATCGTCAGCGCCGCTGTCAGTCCTCCTCCCGCACTGTCTCCTCCAATCATGAGCTGATTCGTCCGGATCTTGTATTCCTCAGCGTGCTCTTTCATCCACAGCAGAGCGGTATAGCAATCTTCCAGCGCTGCCGGATATGGTTTTTCTACAGACAGACAGTAATCCGGAGACACTACCGTACAGCCATACTGCGTTACAAACCGGCGTATGAAACCTTCATCCTGTTCAGGAATGCCGAGTCCGTATCCTCCGCCATGTAGCCAGAGAACCCCTGGTCCTGATTCCTTCTGTATTTCCGGCTGATAAATACAAAGCCGGAGTTTTCCCGTTGGAGTAAATTCGCTCTTCGGCCTTTCGATTTCAATCTGAGAAAACCGCATTCCTTTTCCGCCTCTGCCCTTCATGTATTTCAGCATTTTATTGCAGAAAGAGAACGTAGACGCTTTAAAAAACGGCAGGCAACTTCGAACGATCCGGCCGGTTATACGTATTTCTTTTGCAATTCTGTCATTTGTAATATACATGCGAACCTCCCTGATACACGTGTTGCATATTTTTCATATGTATAATATAATTCAGACATTCCTATAAATCAAGCATCAGATCTCCAGGAGCTGCTACATATGCAACATATTACAAAATCTGTTGGGAAAGGGGACGTTACGAAAATGGATCGAAGAAATGAATACACAAGAATGGTAATAAAAGAAGCTCTGTACCAACTTCTGAAAAAGAATCCGTTAAATCAAATTACGGTAAAAGAGATTTGCCTGGAAGCAGGAATTAACCGGACAACCTTCTATCGAAACTTTAAAGATATCTATGATTTATTTGAAACGATCGAACAGGAAATGGTTCTAACAGCATTTCCTGATGGAACGATTCCGAAAAATCCAGACAAGCTGTTGGAGGTTATTGCAGACAACCAGATCTTTTATAAAGAGTTTTTCCGTTATCATTTGATATGAGATTTATTTTCGTTATGCCTTTTATGGAATCACCGGAATTTTGCAGGATTGGGTGGATGCCGGATGTATCCCATCAGCAAAGGAATTGTCGCCTGTATTAATGCAGATCACTTGCAGGCTTTTTCAAATAAGGGAATGACACATTCATGTATGATCGCACATTACATGGTCTTCAGATATCCGCCCAGACGCTTCATCATCTCGTGGCTGAGAAGCCCGATCAGCAGGCCGGTGACAAGACCGGAGAGCAGAAGAAACGGCAGGTAGTAAATGATCCTTACATTTTCCACCAGAACCGCCGCCACACAGATCTGTCCAATATTGTGTGTCACTCCTCCGGCGACACTGACACCATACACGGTGAAGCCGCCATACCTTTTTGCCAGACACATAAATCCCAGACTGAGCAGACCTCCTGCCAGGGAAAAAGCAATGCTGAAAAGATTTCCAAACAGAAAACCCACCACGACAATCCGGACCAGCTGTACGATCAACGCATCCCTGGGTCCAAAAAAATACAGGGTCAGGACGACCGCCAGATTTGCCAGTCCCAGCTTCATTCCGGGTACAAAGAAAAATACCGGGATCAGGGACTCCACATACCCAAGCAGGATTGCCCCTGCCGAGCACATTCCAAGAAGCGCGACTTTCTTTCCCATTGCCAGTTACCTCCACTCTATCCTGATCATTTGTTTGCTGCCGACAAAAAACTGGTCGTCTCACCGTATCCTGGAAGGAACGAATTCCCCAAAGAGGCATCTGACACGATCGTATCGGGCTGCCCTTCGTCCTCACCGCCAAGAATGGTCAAGGTTACACGATTTGGAAGACATACGACTGTCTCATTGTTTCTGCTGATCTTACTGTGATGTACGCACAGCTGATCCGGGCAGTCCGCCCATTCCATCCATGCAGCCCCGTTTTCGATCCGGCAGATGTTTTTTTCACCGATTTCTACAGTCTGGTCCGTGTCCAGATCATAAATCCCATAGACCTCTCCGTTTACGGCAATTTCCACCTGGGCGCCCTGCCCGGTCTGAGTCAGCATCAGTGCAAAACCTGCCAGCGCCGCAATCAGCACCAGAACCACCAACGCTGCGTCTCTCCTGTTCATATGCTATCCTCTTCTATCCTTTCCGGCATGTGCTTTTGTTTTCGAGTACCTTTCACTCCGCATACTGAATCTCAACGCCCTCAAACTGTGACGCCAGTTCTTCCCCGGCTTCCTCGCCGATCAGCAGACAGGAAGTGCTCAGTGCGTCTCCCAGCAGAGAACTGTCACTGATGATCGTCACCTGTGCCGCTTCCACATCCTTCGGATAACCGGTGGAAGTATCCAGCAGATGATGGTACAGGATTCCATCCTGTTCAAAATTTCTTTCATAAGTTCCGGAAGAAACCACCGACTTGTCCATCACTTCGATGGTGCGCAGGATCACGCCCCGCTCCTGGTGGGGATCCTGGATTCCCACTCGCCAGGGATTTCCATCCAGTCTCGTTCCTACCGCCATCACGTTGCCGCCGAGATTGATCAGCGCATTGTCCACACCGTTCTCAACCAGATACTCCTTCAGCTTATCCGCAGCGTATCCTTTTGCCAGCGCCCCCAGATCGATCTGGGTGTCCTCCCTCTCAAAACGAAGAACGTTTCCTTCCAGAGAAAGAGAACTTCCATCCACTTTCTCAACGGCTGCCGCCAGCGCTGTCTCATCCGGAACGTGAGGATCATCCCCCGTGAAATTCCAGAGATCCAGAACCGGAGCAATGGTAATATCAAGGGCTCCATCGGTCAGCTCGTAGAATGTAAGGCCTGTCTCCAACACTTCCCGCATCCAGTCCGATACCGTCACTTCCGATTCTGTCCTGTGATTGATCCGGTACAGCTCGCTGTCTGTCCTTGTCCTGCTGAAGGTTTCCTCAATCTTCTCACATACCTCGAAAGCCCCGTCCAAAAGCTCTTCGTGTTCTTCCGGGACAGAAATCTCTATGATGGTATTAAAATAGAAGCCTTCCTTCGAAACCGTATTCTGATTCGGCTCTTCCTCCGTGCATCCTGTCAGAATCGACAGGACGCACAGAAGAACCGCCATGAAACTTATCCGTCTCATTTCTGAATCGTTCCTCTTGGGCAGACTTCCATACATGTTCCACAGTTTGTACACTTACTGTAGTCAATATGCGCTACTCCGTTCTCTACTTTAATCGCATCGGACGGGCAGTTCTTTTCACATTTCTTACATCCGATACATCCAATCTCACAGGCATCCATCACTGCCTTACCCTTATCGCTGGACATACATTTTACATGGTAATCCGCGCCGGCGTAAGGAACCAGTTCGATCAGATGTTTCGGACACACATTGATGCAGGCGCCGCAGGCCTTACATGCCTCTTTGTCCACGACTGCCACACCGTTCACAATATGGATCGCGTCAAACGCACATGCCTTCACACAGGAACCGTAGCCCATACATCCGTAGTTACAGCGCTTCGGACCGCCGCCCGGCACAAACGGTACCATGGTACAGTCTTCCACACCGGTATACGCATAATCCGATTTTGCCTTTTCACAGTCGCCTCCGCATTTTACAAATGCGGTCATCCGGACTGTATCTCCGACTTCCTGTCCCATGATCTCTCCGATAGCTTTGGCGCACGCCGCGCCGCCCACCGGACAGACGGTAACTGGAGCCTCTCCTTTTACGACCGCAGCCGCCGCGCCATCACAGCCTGGATATCCGCAGCCGCCGCAGTTATTTCCCGGAAGGACTTCTCTTACACGTTCCTCCCGCTCATCTACCTCTACCGCAAATTTCTTTCCGGCAACTCCAAGCAGAAGTCCGATGATCAGACCGGCTCCGCCTACGACCAGAACAGAAATCAACACAATCTGCATACTCATTTAGCTGCTCCTTTCCTAGATGATTCCAGCAAATCCTGTGAATGCAATGGACATCAGCATCGCTGTCAGAAGCACGATCGGCATTCCCTGGAAAGCTTTCGGGACATCGTTGTACTCCATTTTCTCACGAAGACCTGCCATCAGAACGATCGCGATAGTAAAACCGACCGCCGTTGCGAATCCGTTGACCACACCCTCCAGAATGCTGTAATTTTCCTGTACGTTTGTGATCGCAACACCCAGCACCGCACAGTTGGTGGTGATCAGCGGAAGGTAAACACCCAGCGCCTGATACAGCGGCGGGAGCACTTTCTTCATGAACATTTCAACCAGCTGTACCAGAGCGGCAATCACCAGAATAAATACGATGGTCTGCAGGTATTCCGTTCCTGTAGCAACCAGGATAAATTTATAGATCAGGCTGGTGATAAAGGACGAAATGGTAAGTACGAAGATAACTGCACCGCCCATTCCGGCCGCCGTATTGATCTTCTTGGATACGCCGAGGAAAGGACAAAGTCCCAGGAACTGGCTCAGTACCACGTTGTTTACAATGGCGGAGCCAATCGCTATCATCAATAATTCTCTCATTCCAGCCCCTCCTTATAATTTCTTGCCGCCGCAGGCAGTATTTCCGCAGCTTCCGCAGCCCTGACCACAGGAAGACTGCTGTACCGGCTGTCCTTTGGCTGCTTTTCTGTTCTTCACATAATTCTGTACCGCTACCAGAAGCGCCAGAACCAGGAATGCTCCCGGAGCCATGATGAAAATCGTCACCGGCTCATAGGAAGCCGGAAGGATCTGGAAACCAAACAGCTGTCCGGCGCCGATCAGCTCACGGACCGCACCAATACTTGTCAGGCCGATGGTAAATCCGATACCCATTCCAAGGCCGTCAAAGATGGACGGAATCACTTTGTTCTTGCCTGCGAATGCTTCCGCACGTCCCAGGATAATACAGTTTACAACGATCAGCGGAATATAAATTCCAAGAGCGTCATACAGTTCCGGAATATATCCCTCCAGCAGAAGCTGAACGATCGTTACGAAAGAAGCTACGACACCGATGTAAGCCGGCATACGCACTCCGTCCGGGATCATCTTCCGGAGAAGAGAGATCATCATATTGGACAGTGTCAGGATCACAAGGGTGGTAAGTCCCATACCGATACCGTTGGTCGCGGAGGTTGTTACCGCCAGAGTCGGACACATACCGATCATCATAACAAAGGTAGGATTTTCTTTTATGATACCATTATATAACCGTTCAACCGGTGAATTTGTTTTCATCAGCCAATCCCTCCTTCACTTAATAACTGAAACGCACAAAGACCTGCGTTGACGCCGTTGGTTACCGCGTTGGTCGTGATAGTCGCACCGCTCAGCGCATCGATCTCACCTTCCTGGGTTGCTCCCGTTTTGGAATAGGAAAAAGCAGGAACATTCTGATCCTTGAACTGGTCTTTGAAGCTGTCCGTATCCGCGTTCATTCCAAGACCGGCTGTCTCGCTGATGCTCAGGAAGGAAATTCCCAGTGTCGTTCCGTCCAGGGCAACGCCCATGGAGAACTGGATATCTCCGCCATATCCCTCTGCGCTTGTCACGGTAATAACGTAACCGGCAATTTCACCGGACGCATCCAGCGCTTCATATACTTCATCAATGGTCTGTGCCGTATAGCCGGCATCATCCAGAGCCGCACGGAAGTCTTCCGTGTTTCCTGTGATGTCCATAGCTTCAAAGGAATCCGCATCCGGGAAAACTTCCACACATGCTTCCTGTTTCGCTTTCACCTGCTGCTGTGCGATCGGCTCTTTTGTCACCTCGTAGACAACGCCAAGAAGCAGACCGATCACTACGGTGATGGCGGTAAGAGCCAGCGCATTCTTGATAATCTTACTCATGACTTCTTACCTCCTTTCTGCTTAACGATACCGAATCCTCCCGGAAGTGTCAGACGTTCAATGATCGGCACCAGAAGGTTGGTAAAGATGATCGCATAGGAAACACCTTCCGCGGAACCGCCGAATATACGGAACACGCCGGTCAGGATACCCAGGATCACCGCATAGACATACTGTCCTTTTCCGGTCACCGGACGGGTTACATAATCCGTTGCCATAAACCATGCGCCCAGCATCAGGCCGCCGCCGCAAAGCTCTGCTGCCACATAGCTGAGGTCGAAACCATGGCCGCCGAACAGAAGTGCAAATACCGCAAACGTTCCGATATAGGTCAGCGGGATCCGAAGATCGATGATCTTCATGACAACCAGGAAAATACCGCCGATCAGAAGCAGCAGGGCGGAAGTCTCGCCGATAGTACCGCGGGTATTTCCAAGGAACATGCTCATCAGATCCCAGGAACCGCCTGCTTTGATCTCAGCCAGCGGAGTCGCTCCGGAAACGGTGTCCACCAGTTTCGCGGTTACAGAATCGCTGGTGCTGAAATCTGTCATTCTCGCCGGGAAGGAGATCATCAGAAAACATCTCGCCGCCAGTGCCGGGTTCATGATATTCTGCCCCAGACCGCCGAACAGCTGCTTTACTACAAGGATTGCAAATACGCCTCCCAGCACAGCCATCCACCATGCAGCTTTGGACGGCAGGTTCAGAGCCAGCAGAAGGCCGGTTACCATGGCACTGCCATCCTTGATGGTGATCGGTTTGTGCATCAGACGTTCATAAATATATTCTGTTGCCACACAGGTTACCACAGAACAGACGATCAGGATCAGAGCCGGAACTCCGAACAGATAAACGCCCATGCAGGTCGCAGGCAGAAGCGCGATCAGTACCATGTACATGATCCAGTCTGTCGTTATCTTGGAACGGATGTGCGGGGAAGAAGAAACATGTAACAGATTGCTCATCATTCACCCTCCTTAACCTTTCTTTCTCTTTGCGAGCATGATCTTTCTCATGGAACTGATGGACTGTGTCAGCTGGCGTTTTGCCGGACAGACAAAACTGCAGCATCCGCACTCGCAGCATTCCATTCCATGATAAGCCAGGAACTTCTCTTCATTTCCATGCTCCGCAAATTCCGCAAGACGTACTGGAAGAATCTGTCCCGGACATACCTTTGCACATCTTCCGCAGTTGATGCAGGCTGTAGGCTGATTCTTCGCCACCTCATCTTCGGTCATGGCAAGGATCGCGGACGAAGTCTTGATCACAGGAACATTCAATGTGAACAGTGCTTTTCCCATCATCGGACCGCCGGAAATGATCTTTTCCGGCTCATTTTTGAATCCGCCGGCCGCATCCGCTACTTCCTGATGAAGCATTCCGATCGGAACCTGGAAGTTCTGCGGATCTTTCACTGCATCTCCCGTTATGGTCATGATACGCTCCATCAGCGGTTTTCCTTTCAGGACAGCCTGAGAGATTGCGACAACAGTATCCACGTTGTCCACAATACATCCGGCATCTGCAGGAAGCATCGAAGAGTTGATCTTTCTTCCGGTAACCGCATAGATCAGCATACGCTCAGCGCCCTGAGGATATTTGGTCTTCAGTGTCTTGACCTCAATCCGGGAATCACCTTTCGTACACTCTTCCATTTTGCGGATACAATCCGGTTTGTTGTCCTCGATACAGATACATCCTTTGGCTTTCGGGAAAATTTTCAGGATCACCTGAAGCCCTGCCACCAGTTTCTCTGGCTCCTCCAGCATACGGCGGTAATCACTGGTCAGATACGGTTCACACTCCGCACCGTTTACCAATATGTAGTCAATGGCTTCCGGATTCTTCGGCGCCAGTTTTACATGGGTCGGGAAGCCTGCTCCGCCCATTCCGACAATACCTGCCTGAGTGATCCGTTTCAGGATCTCCTCTTTCGTCAGGCTGTCCAGTGACGCCTCCTCATAACTCACTTCCTCCATCTGTCCGTCGTTCTCAACAACGATACAGTCCGCCAGGTTTCCGCCCGGCATACGCATTTTTTCAATTCCCTTTACGGTTCCCGATACGGTCGCATGCACCGGCGCAGATACAAATCCGCCCGCCTCTGCGATCATCTGTCCGCGGCGGACATGGTCCCCCTTGGAAACTACCGGTTTTGCCGGTGCGCCAATGTGCTGGGATGTTGAATAGTACAACACCGGACCTGCCTGAATGGCCGTGATCGGTTTTTCCTTGGACAGCGCCTTTCCGTCATCCGGATGGATTCCGCCCCGGAATGTCAAAAATCCCATACTCAAAAGCCCTCCTTTTCCTTTTTCCTTTTCCTCTAAGGAACATACGGTCAGAAAATATCCGCATCTCCAGATATCCTCTGACCGTCTTTTTCCCTTGGAAGATGTCAGCGGCTGCTTCACACACGCTTTCGCCTTTCCGGAACACTTCCGTCCTGTGTTTTCCACAAAATCACACGATTTTGCGCCTGATACCGCTTATATAAAAAATATTATAGCATGCGCCGTCAGGTACCGCCACCATTGTTTATTAAATAACAATTTCTCCCTGAAAATCTTTCTAAAACAGATAAAAATTGTAGATAAAAGCGTGTTTGAGCATCACTTTCTGCAGGATGTGTGTCACAAATTACAGAAATGTATTTTCAAACACGCTATATTACGGTTATCTCATAGCTATCTCATAAGATAGCTGCTGAAATGTATTTCTTCTATTATAATATACTTTCATATACTTATCCGAAGACGCTATGTTTTCATACGGTCTGCGCAGTAAATGCGCAGACCTGGCTGAACGGTTGCTTATTTGCCGCTCTGGCTGTTGATATAGTTGATCAGCCCCTCAGCACGGATGATCTTCTGCATAAACTCCGGAAACGCCTGACCCTGATACTGGGTTCCTTTCGTATGGTCATAGATGATGCCTGTATCGAAATCCACTTCCACATTGTCTCCCGCCTCAATGGCTTTCGCTGCCTCCGGACATTCAATGATCGGAAGTCCGATGTTGATGGCGTTGCGGTAGAAAATCCGCGCAAATGTCTCCGCGATCACGCAGGAAACACCGGAAGCCTTGATCGCAATGGGCGCATGCTCTCTGGAGGAACCGCAGCCGAAGTTTTTGTTTGCCACGATCAGATCGCCTTTCTGAACCTTTTTGACAAACTCTTTATCGATATCCTCCATGCAGTGTATTGCCAGCTCCGCCGGATCTGAGGAATTCAGATAGCGGGCAGGAATGATCACATCGGTATCTACATTATCTCCATATTTGAATACATTTCCCTGAACCTTCATCTTCTCTTCCTCCTTATAATCCCAGTTCTTCCGGTGCGGAAATCTTTCCGGTCACGGCACTCGCCGCCGCTACCGCCGGGCTCGCCAGATACACCTCGGAATCCACATGGCCCATACGTCCTACAAAGTTTCGGTTGGTGGTGGAGATACATCTCTCACCTTCCGCCAGTATACCCATATATCCGCCAAGGCATGGACCGCAGGTCGGCGTGGACACTACCGCTCCCGCCTCAATAAAGATCTTCAGCAGTCCTTCCTCCAGCGCCTGCAGATAAATCGCCTGAGTTGCCGGGATCACGATACAGCGCAGCCCTTTCTTTACTTTTCTTCCTTTCAGGATCTCCGCAGCTTCTCTCAGATCCTGGATCCTTCCGTTGGTACAGGAACCGATCACCGCCTGGTCCACTTTCACGTCCTCTGTGATCTCATCGATGGTCTTTGTGTTCTCCGGCAGGTGCGGGAACGCGATGGTCGGTCTCAGTTCGCTGAGGTCAACAGTGATCTCTCTTTCATATACCGCATCCGGATCTGCCTCAAAAATCTTGTACGGGCGTTTGGAATGCTCGTTCATATATTCGATGGTTTTTTCATCCACCGGGAAGATTCCGTTCTTTCCGCCTGCCTCAATCGCCATATTCGCGATCGTGAAACGGTCGTCCATGGACAGATTCTTCACACCTTCGCCGACAAATTCTATGGACTGATACAGCGCGCCGTCCACGCCGATCATACCGATGATATGTAAGATCACATCCTTTCCGCTGACCCATTTGGATGGCTTTCCGACCAGATTGCATTTGATTGCGGAAGGAACCTTGAACCATGCCTTTCCGGTCACCATGCCTGCTGCCATATCCGTACTTCCGACACCGGTGGAAAATGCGCCCAGCGCACCGTAAGTACAGGTATGGGAGTCCGCGCCGATGATCACGTCACCTGCAACCGTCAGTCCTTTTTCCGGAAGCAGCGCATGTTCGATTCCCATCTCTCCCACATCGAAATAATTGGTGATCTCGTGACGACAGGCAAATTCACGGACACATTTGCAGTGCTCCGCGGATTTGATGTCCTTGTTCGGAATAAAGTGATCCATAACCAGAGCGATCTTATCTTTGTCAAACACTTCCTGCTGGTTGAATTTATCCATCTCATGAATCGCTACCGGAGAGGTGATATCATTGCCCAGCACCAGATCCAGCTTCGCTTCGATCAGCTGGCCCGCCTCTACTTTTTCCAGCCCGGCTGCCGCCGCCAGAATTTTCTGTGTCATTGTCATTCCCATAACCCGATGACCTCCTTTGATTGTTATTGCTATTATACCATGATTTTTGATATAATTGAAATATATATTGAGAATATTTACCATAACTCATAATTATATTATTTTTTTCTTGCAGAAGGAGCATCTTATGAATCAGAATCTCTCCCTTTATCAGATTTTCTACGTCACCGCCCGCCATGGAAATATTTCCCATGCGGCAAAGGAACTTTTTATCAGCCAGCCGGCAATCAGCAAATCCATACGAAAGCTGGAGGAATCTCTGCAGGTTACCTTATTCACCCGCAGTTCCCGCGGCGTCACGCTGACCGAGGACGGAAAACTTCTCTACGAAAAGGTTCAGGAGGCCTTC
>CABUPZ010000076.1 GCA_902493585.1 uncultured Fusicatenibacter sp.
TTACTGGGAAGATTATCTGGAAAAAGAAAATCCCGGCGTGGCTGGACAGTGTCGCTATCTGAGAAAATATGCTCACGCGCCGCTGTATTCCAATACGCAGACGGAATATTTCGCCGTCGGTGAAGACTGGTTCGCAAAGTTTCTGGAGGAACTGAAAAAGGCGGAACATTATATTTTTATGGAATACTTTATCATCGGCGAAGGCTATATGTGGGATTCGATACTGGATGTCCTGAAAGAGAAGGCGGCAAACGGCGTGGAGGTACGCCTGATCTACGATGATCTGGGCTGCGTCAATACACTGCCGCCCCAGTATTACAAAACGCTGCAGTCTTATGGCATCCGCTGCGCGGCGTTCAATCAGTTCCGCCCGGTGCTGAACGTGGTGATGAACAACCGGGATCACAGGAAGATCACGGTGATCGACGGCCATACCGCTTTCACCGGAGGGATCAACCTGGCGGATGAATACATCAATAAGAAAATGCGTTTCGGCCACTGGAAAGATTCCGGTGTCTGGCTGCATGGGGATGCGGTATGGACGTTCACTGTGATGTTTCTGCAGATGTGGACGGTGATCACCGGCACTTCCTGTGACTTTGAAAAGTACCGCCCCCATCTGCATCATATAGGACCGTTTACGGCGGACGGCCTGGTTCAGCCATACGGGGATTCCCCGATGGACAGTGAGACTGTGGGAGAGAGTGTGTACCTGAACATCATCAATTATGCGAAACGGTATCTTTACATTTTTACGCCTTACCTGATCCCGGATAACGAGACGCTGACGGCGCTTTGTCAGGCGGCAAAGAGGGGCGTGGACGTAAGGATCGTCACTCCGGAGATTCCGGATAAGAAAAGTGTATTTCTGGTGACACAGTCCTACTATGAGCCGCTTTTGGAAGCAGGTGTTCGGATTTACCAGTATCTGCCTGGATTTATTCATTCCAAAAGCTTTGTCTGTGACGACGAGATGGCGACCTGTGGAACCTTTAACGTGGACTACCGTAGCCTGTATCTGCATTTTGAATGTGGTGTCTTTCTGTATAAAAACAGCTCCGTGATGCAGATCAAACAGGATGCGCTGAACACTTTTGAAGTATCGAAAGAGATAGATCTGGAGACGGTGCGGTCAAGAAACATCTTCGTCCGTATGTTTCAGTCGGTGCTCCGGCTGTTTGCGCCGATGCTGTAAAGGGATTCCATATAACCGGTCCGAAGATTGGACGGTTATGGTTTCCCGGCGCTGCGGACGAAAAAGGTATAAAAAGGCATGGATTCCTCATACATTACCATATAGATCAAAGACGGGGTGTATGTATGAAACGGTTTCTTTACGGAATCTGTGCCTTTTTTGTTTTGCTGACAGCGTTCTGCCCTGCCGTTCCTGTTCTGGCAGAGTCGGAGCAGAACCAGGAACAGGAAAGTCAGGAACAGGAGACTCAGGGACAGGAAGGCCAGAGCGGAAGCCTTGCGCTGTCTTCCCCATCCGCATTGCTGATGGAAGCCAGCACCGGACAGGTAATTTATGAGCAGAATGCAGACGAGCAGAGAAGTCCCGCCAGTATCACAAAGATCATGACCTTGCTTCTGATCTTTGAGGAGCTGGAAAAAGGAAATCTGACTATGGAGGAAGAAGTCACGACCAGCGCTTACGCCAAGAGCATGGGAGGCTCCCAGGTATTTCTGGAAGAAGGTGAGAAGCAGACGGTGGAGACGATGATCAAATGCATCGTCGTGGCTTCCGGCAATGATGCGGCGGTTGCCATGGCAGAACATATCGCCGGGACGGAGAGTGAGTTTGTCGCGCGGATGAATGCGCGGGCGGCGGAACTTGGAATGGAAAATACGAAGTTTGAGGACTGCTGCGGACTTACGGATTCGGCGGGACATTACACGTCGGCAAGGGATGTGGCAATCGCGTCCAGAGAATTGATCCAGCGTTTTCCGAAAGTTCTGGAATATTCTTCCATCTGGATGGAGGATATCACACATGTGACGGCCAAGGGGACGAAGCCGTTTACATTGACCAACACCAACAAACTGATCTCCAGCTATGACGGCTGTGTGGGACTGAAGACAGGGAGTACTTCTGTGGCAAAATACTGTGTTTCCGCGGTGGCTCAGAGAGACGGGATCACGTTGATCGCGGTGGTCATGGGAGCGCCGGATCACAAGGTACGATTTGCGGACGCTTCGGCGATGCTGAACTATGGATTCGGGAAATGTTCGCTGTATGTGGACGAAAACAAAGAGGAGCTTGCACCGGTTCCGGTGACTCAGGGAAAAGAAAAAGAAGTACCTGTGGCTTTTGAAAACGAGTTCCATTACCTGGACTGCAGCGGTCAGAAGATTTCTGATGTGGAAAAATACATAGAGCTTCCGGAAGAAGTCCAGGCACCGGTAAGGAAAGGCGAGACGGCGGGAAGAGCGGTCTATTCCCGGAACGGCGAGGAGATCGGAAGTACTGCGATCATCTATACAGCCGATGTGGAAACGGCGGATTTCCTGGATTATCTGGAGGAGGCGCTGCTGCGGCTGCTGCCGACGGCATGACAGAAAACAGCAAGGCATGGATGGGAAGAGGATATGACCAGATGCCCGAAACGGCAGTTTGGAAACGATAAGGAGAGGACAATGGCGAAAAAAAAGTTTTATGCGGTACAGAACGGGAGAAATCCGGGTGTATATCTGACCTGGGACGAATGCAAAAAGCAGGTGGACGGTTTCTCCGGGGCTTCTTATAAAAGCTTTCCGACGAGAGAGGAAGCAGAGGATTACGTGAAAGGCGGAGCCGGAAGCAGAAAGACCCCAGAAGCGTCAGCGGAAACTTCAAAAGCAATGGAAGGGAAAACTCCGGCAGAAATGGCAGCGGAAATGTCTATGTCTGCGGAGAAAACGTATGCGACTGAGCCTGAGCCGGAGGCGGTCGCCTATGTGGACGGAAGCTATTACCACGGAAGCGGCCGTTTCTCCTGTGGTGTCGTACTGTTCTGGAACGGCCAGGAACTCCATTTCAAGGAGGCGTATTCCGATCCGGAACTGGCAGCAATGCGCAACGTGGCAGGGGAGATCAAGGGAGCGGAACTGGCGATGAAATACTGTCTGGAACACGGGATCGCCAGCCTGCAGATCTGTCATGACTACGAAGGGATTGCCAAGTGGTGTGAAGGACAGTGGGAGGCGAAAAAGGAAGGTACCAGGGCTTACCGGGACTATTACCGCAGCGCGTCGGAAAAGGTGAGGATCACGTTCCGGAAGGTCAAAGGGCACTCCGGCGATGCCTGGAACGATCTTGCGGACCATCTGGCGAAGGAAGCGTTGGGGCTTGTCTGAGATTTTGATTTGCAGTATAATCAGAACATGAGGAAAATAAAGATTACAAAGTATCACTTGAAAAGTCCGAAATGTGGATGGAAGAAAAGAAATCTTCGGTTTGTGTTTATCAGCGATCTGCATAATGTGACTTACGGACCGGAGAACCGTGAGCTGCTGGAACTTGTGCGGCAGCAGAAGCCGGATGCGGTGCTGATCGGAGGAGACCAGATCGTGGCAAAGCCCGGCGAACCTTTGGAGCCGGGACTTTCGGCGGTCAAGATGCTGGCAGAGGAACATCCGCTCTACTATGCCTGCGGCAATCATGAATACCGTCTGAAGCTGTATCCGGAGGTGTATGGGGACGCCTATGAAAGATTCCGGGAAATCCTTGCCGGAACGAAGGCGGTGTACCTGGAAAATGAGACGGCAGCTTTCTGGAAAAATGGCCTCCAGGTACTGATCTATGGATTTGAGATGAAGCGGGAATATTATGAAAGATTCTGCCGCCGTCAGCTTCCTGTGACGGAACTGACCGATGTGTTCGGTACGCCGCCGAAGGAAGCATTTTCCATCCTGATGGCACATCATCCCTGGTATACCCAGGCCTATGACTGCTTCGGCGCGGATGTGACGTTATCCGGTCATTATCACGGCGGTGTGGTCGGCTTCGGAAAAAGAGGGCTGGTCAGCCCGGATTTTCGTCTGTTCCCGAAAAACTGCCATGGCTGCTGTGAAAAAGACGGACATTACCGCATCGTCAGCGCGGGATGCGGGGAGCATACGATTCCGGTACGGCTCCATAACCCGAGAGAACTGGTGGTTCTGGAGATCGATGGTTCCGGAGATTGAAAGTAAAAAACGTGGAAGAGAGGACCTGCATGGGAATTCCTGTTAAACTTCCGGTGTTTGAAGGTCCGCTGGATCTTCTGCTGCACCTGATCGAAAAAAACAAAATAGATATTTACGACATTCCGATCGTGGAGATCACAGAACAGTATCTGGACTATATCCGCCAGATGGAGCAGGAAGATCTGGACGTGATGAGTGAGTTCATGGTCATGGCGGCGACACTGCTGGATATCAAGTGCCGGATGCTGCTGCCCCGGGAGGTCAACGAAGAAGGGGAGGAAGAAGACCCGAGAGAAGAACTGGTACGCCAGCTTCTGGAATATAAGATGTACAAGTATATGTCCTACGAACTGAGGGACCGAATGAATGAGGCGGCGCGCTCTGTCTACAAAAAGCCGACGCTGCCAAAGGAGGTGCTGGAGTACCGGGAACCGGTGAATACCAGCGGACTGCTTTCCCAGGTGACTCTGGAACGGCTGAACGCGGTATATCAGACGATCCTGCGCAGACAGGAAAACAAGATCGACCCGATCCGAAGCAAATTCGGCAAGATCGAGAAGGAAGAGATCAGTCTTCCAGACAAGATGACGTACGTGGAGCGCTATGCGATCGCCCACAGGAAATTCAGTTTCCGGGCGCTCCTGGAGAAACAGCCGGGAAAAATCCAGATCATTGTTACGTTCCTGGCAATTCTGGAGTTGATGAAGACGGGAAAGATCCGCATTGCCCAGGAGGAGGCGTTCGGGGAGATCCTGATCGAATCCCTGGAAGCAGAGGGAACCGTGGTGGTTCCCTATACGGAAAACGAAGACGGTGAGGATGAGTTGGAATAATGGAAGAGAACAGGAATCAGAAAACGGACAGTTACGGAGAGGTTCACCGCCCGGACACGGTGGAGCACACGAAGGCGGCGATTGAAGCGGTGCTGTTTGCCATGGGGGATTCCCTGGAACTGTCCAAGATTGCAAAGGCCATTGGCCACGACACGGAGACGACCCGCAAAGTCCTTCAGAACATGATGGACGATTATCAGAAGGAAGACCGGGGAATCCGGATCATTGAACTGGAAAACGCTTATCAATTGTGCACAAAACAGGAATACTATGAATATCTGGTCAATATCGCGCTGCAGCCGAAAAAAGCGGTGCTCAGTGATGTCATGATGGAGACGCTTTCGATCATCGCCTACAAGCAGCCGGTGACCAAGATTGAGATCGAGAAGATCCGCGGAGTCAAAAGTGACCACGCGATCAACAAACTGATCGAATATAATCTGGTGCAGGAAGTAGGACGCCTGGATGCACCCGGACGTCCGATTCTGCTGGGAACAACGGAAGAGTTTCTGAGAAATTTCGGCGTGGATTCCACGGAAAACCTTCCGACGATCAATCCGGTCAAACTGGAGGATTTCAAGGCGGAAGCCGAGGAAGAGATCCAGATACGGCTGGATATCTAAAAAGACAAAGGAGGCGGTACGTATGCCCACAACTTATGCACATGACCGGTTCGGCAGGGAGGTCTGGAAAAAGCTGCCGAAAGATCTGAAGAATACGATCCGAGAGCATAAAAAACTGTATTTGATCGGACTGCACGGTCCGGATATCTTCTTTTATTACCATCCATTGTCCAGGAACCCGATCTCCCAGTACGGGTCTCTGCTCCATGAGAGGACGGCTGCGGAATTCTTCCAGGAACGGATTTCCATGTTTCAGGAAAATCCGGATGACGCGCTGCGGGTTTATCTGCTGGGGTTTGCCTGCCATTTTCTGCTGGATTCCACCTGCCATCCGTACATCAATGCCTTTGAGGATCAGACAGGAATCTCCCATGCGGAGATTGAGACCCATCTGGACAGAGAACTGATGGAGAGGGACGGCAAAGATCCGTTCCGCTATGAGCCTGCGGCATCGATATGCCCCAATACAGAGGGAAACAAGGTGATCCAGAGATGTTTTCCGCGGCTTTCCCAGGCGGAGATCCTGGAATGTCTGAAAGGAATGAAATTCTACACGCATCTGCCGATCTGCCGGAACGGCATCAAGCGGACAGTGCTTCTGGGGGCGTTGAAACTGAGCGGACATTATGATTCCATGGAAGGCCAGATCATGAGGAAGAAACCGAATCCCAAATGCGAGACGGCCACAAGAAATCTCCTGAACCTGTACCGGAAAGCTCTGGATGAAGCGCCGGGAGAGCTGGAGGGACTCAATGAGGCGATCCTGAACGGGGCGCCGTTATCCGGGCGTTTCAACCGGAATTTTGAATAACATGCAGCAGTCAACCGGATGAACTGCACAACGGTCCCGTCCGCTGAACTGGTAAAAAACCGTAAATACGAAGAGAAAAAGGAGAAATACCTATGGCTGGAAAAATGACACGCCTGGAAAAACAGTGGATTCTGTATGATGTAGGCAATTCTGCGTTCACAATGCTCTGTACGACGATCATTCCCATTTACTTTAAAAACATTGCGACTGCGGACAATCTTTCCAACAGCGATTCCACCGCGTTTCTGAGCTTCACCCTGTCTCTGTCCACGATCTTGGTGGCAATCCTGGGACCGATCCTCGGAACGATGGCGGACACAAAAAATTATAAGAAGCCGCTGTTTGTCAGCACCTTCCTGGTGGGAGTGATCGGCTGCATGGCGATGGCGTTTGCCAGCAAATGGCTGGCGTTTCTGGCGGTGTTCTGTATTGCCAAGACCGGTTATCAGCTGAGTCTGATTTTTTACGATTCGATGCTGACGGATGTCACGACAGAGGACCGGATGGATGAGATTTCCTCTCAGGGATATGCCTGGGGGTATATCGGAAGCTGCGTTCCGTTTCTTGCATCCCTGGTGCTGATCCTCGGTTCCGACGCCATCGGCATCAGCGGTGGTATGGCGATGACCCTGGCGCTGTTCCTCAACGTGATCTGGTGGGCAGGCGTGACGATCCCGCTGATCCGCAATTACCGTCAGATCCATTACGTGGAAAAGGTAAACCATCCGGTGAAGGAGAGTTTCCGCAGAATCGCTGATGTGGTGAAAGGACTGAAACATCAGCGAAAGATCCTGTATTTCCTCCTTGGATTTTTCTTCTACATTGACGGTGTGTATACGATTATCGATATGGCGACCACCTACGGAAAGGATGTGGGGATTTCCGATACGGATCTGGTATTGGCGCTGCTGATGACACAGGTGGTCGCATTCCCGTGTTCCATTGCCTTTGGAAAGATTTCCAAACGGTTCAAAAATGGCAGTCTGATCCAGGTGAGCATTCTCGCATATTTTCTGATCGCGGTCTTCGCGCTGCAGCTGGACAAGGCGTGGGAGTTCTGGTTTCTGGCAGTCTGCGTCGCAGTTTTTCAGGGAGCGATCCAGGCGCTGTCACGTTCGTATTTCGCAAAGATCATTCCGAAGGAGAAGTCCAGCGAGTATTTTGGATTCTATGATATTTTCGGAAAAGGTGCGGCTTTTATCGGAACGACGGTGATGGGAATCTCCACGATGGTCAGCGGAAGTTCCAGGTATGGGGTGGCGATTCTGTCGCTGATGTTTCTGGTGGGATTTTTCTTTTTCCGGAAGGCGGAGAAAGAAGAATAAGATCGGAAGATGCTGTTCGGACGGAACAGTTAAGGAAAAGTTACCATTTCTGATCAAAATTGCAGGAAAGGGTGTGTTCGCATGGCATTGACAAAAGATCGGTCGTATACGACAGAAGATATCTATGCGCTTCCTGATGGACAGAGGGCGGAACTGATCGATGGCAGTATGTATCTGATGGCTCCTCCCAAAAGAATCCATCAGAAGTTCGTTCATTTTCTGGATGTAACCATCGGTAATTATATTCGGGAAAAAGGTGGTGACTGTGAGGTCTATCCTGCTCCGTTTGCGGTGTTCCTCAGCAAAGATGACAGAAATTACGTGGAACCTGACATCAGCGTAATCTGCGGCAGAGGGAAATTGACCGAGGACGGCTGCAGCGGAGCACCGGATTGGATTATTGAAGTGGTATCGCCCAGCAGCCGCCGGATTGATTACTATATTAAGCTGTTTAAGTATCGTACAGCCGGAGTGAGAGAATACTGGATTGTGGATCCGGAGAAAGAACGTGTCACGGTATATAACTTTGACGAAGAAACGGTGATGGAGCAGACGCTGTCTGAGTGTGTGACATCGGGAATTTATGACGATCTGGAGATTGATTTCGGCAGTATGCAGCGGCAATGATTACGGAGAGGCACAGGAAGAAATGTTATTAAGAAAGAGAAGGATGCCATGAGCAGAAGGAAGAAAAGGGTGCTGACCGGCGTTCTGCTGCTGTTGATTTTGCTGACCGTCTATGTTCTGGGAAGCCTCTGGGTTTCGAAAAACTATTTGGCCGTAAGAAAATATACAGTGCACATGGACGGCAATGAGACAGGGTTCCGGGCGGTTGTGATCGGTGATCTCCATGATCATGAGTTTGGAGAGGAAAACGAAACACTTGTGAAAACAATAGAGGAACATAACCCGGATCTGATCCTGATGGCAGGAGATATGCTGAACGCAGACTCCGTATCGGCAGCGGTGCCTGTAACGTTGATTGAGCAACTGAAAGGCACAGCGCCTGTCTATTATGCACTTGGCAATCACGAGATCGAATATAGGAAGCGGACAGGCGAAAACCTGACAAAGGATCTGACGGCGGCGGGAGCTGTAGTGCTGGATAAGGCGTATGTGGATCTTGAGACAGAGGGAGTTTCCATTCGCCTGGGAGGTATGTATGATTATGCGTTTGGAACGGACGGGAAAACAGGAGAGAACCGGGCGTCGGCGGCTCCGGAGGATACGGCAGCGTTCCTGCAGGAATTCCAGGATACGGACCGCCTGAAGATCATGCTCTCTCATCGGCCGGACAGCTTTATCTTTGGAGATGCCAGCGAGGTATGGGATGTGGATCTTGTGATCAGCGCGCATGATCATGGCGGTCAGGTGGTGCTTCCGTTTCTGGGAGGTGTTTATGGAGGAGATCAGGGATGGTTTCCGGAGTATATTCATGGTTTGTACCGAAAAGGGGAGATTCAGCTGTTTGTTACCAGCGGTCTTGGGACAAACCGGGAACTGGTGCCAAGGTTTAATAATCCGCCGGAGATCGCAGTTCTGACGATCGGCGGATAAGATTCAAAGAACGATTCTTGTAAATAAAGATTTGTGAAAAAAGAAAAAAACATCGCCTACTTTAGTAGGAGGTGTTTTTTTCTTTGATGTGATATACTCGGAAAGAGAATCAGAAAGCTGTGAAGTTAGCCCCAAAATTTGCTGGATTGTAAGAAAGAACAATCGGTTCACAGAGGAAAGCAGGGAAAGAAACATGCATACAAAAAATATAGTAAGTGACAGGTGTTTGGAGGCTTTGCGATGCTTTCTGGAAGGAAAAAAGGCAGAATGGGAGACAGGCATTTCCAAAGAGGAATGGATGGAGTTGTTCCGAATGGCGGCGCAGCATCAGGTTCTTCCGATGATGTATGAGACGGTCTACCCCTGCCAGGCTTTCCAATCCCTGCCAGAAAATGAAAAAGGCTTTATCCGCCAAAGCGTGATCTGGCAGGTTATGCTGCAGGAGAAAAAGACAGCAGAATTCCTGAATCTCTATCAGAAATTGCTGGAAGAAAATCTGACTCCTGTGGTAGTAAAGGGGATGATTTGCAGAGAGCTGTACAGGAATCCGGATTACAGAACGTCCGGGGATGAGGATGTGCTGATTCCCTGGGAACAGTTTCAGGCCTGTGACCGCGTATTCCGCGGGAACGGAATGGAATATCTGGAACCGGGACAAGAGGTGGAGAAAGAAGGGGAAGTTCCCTACCTGAAAAAGGGAGGGGTGCTTCATATCGAACTTCATAAGGAACTCTTTCCTTCTCATTCAGCAGCCTATGGAGAGTTCAATCATTTTTTTCAGGATGTTTTCCAAAGGAAGATTCAGACAGAGGTGCAGGGAATTCCGGTTTATACGATGGGATATACCGACCATCTGCTGTATCTGATCTTTCATGCATTCAAACATTTTCTTCACAGCGGTTTTGGAATCCGCCAGGTCTGCGACATTGTGTTATATGCCAATACATACGGCGACAGGATTGACTGGGAATCCGTGTATCAGTCGTGCGCAGAGGTTCATGCAGAAAACTTTGCGGCGGCCCTCTTCGATATCGGAGAGAAAAAGCTGAATTTCGACAGAGCAAAGGCACATTACCCGGAGGTATGGCAGAGGGAAAAAGCGAACGGCGACGCTCTTCTTGAAGATTTGCTGGACGGAGGAGTCTTTGGCGATTCCAACATGAGCAGAAAACACAGCAGCAATATTACTTTGCAGGCGGTGAGTGAGGATAAGAAGGGGAAAAAGGCAAATGCGTCACTGCTTCAATCGGCGTTCCCGGACAGGAACTATATGGAGCGGATGTACCCATGGCTGAAGAAGTATCCGTTTCTGCTGCCGGCGGCATGGACTGCCAGAATCGGGAAGTATGTGAAGGAAACCCGGAAAGTCGAGGGGAACGATGTTCGTGAGAGTATCGAGATTGGCAACCGGAGGGTGGAACTGCTGAAACAGTACAAGATTATTCGTTAGTCGATGATCTGGGTAAGGATGGAAGGCGAAAGACTTACATCTGAAAAAAAGACATGGATTACATGGTATGATCAGCAGATGGCAGTAAAGCAAATAAGGAGGAGAATTTTTGGAAAGGGAATATCAGATGCCAGATTTGCTTTCGGGTTCCGAAGTTCAGGATTATTCCCGAGAGGACGGATCAGGAAAAGGCATCAGGCGTTTTAAGGCAAACCCGAATTTTATGCTCCGAGAGATTGCCGGTGAAGCCGTGCTGATCCCTGTGGGCGAAGCGGGAATTTTTGAAAACAGCGTAATATCGCTGAATGAAAGCTGCAGCTTTCTGTGGCAGCTGTTCCAGATACCTAGGACGGTAGAAGAGGCAATTGTCGAAGCCAGAAAAGAATATTCCGATCCGGATGGAGTAATGGAACAGGACATTTATCAATTTGTAAAAGAATATTTTCAGTATGAATTACTGAGGGAGGAAAAAGAATGAACAGAAAAGTATGGAAACAGCCATCGACTACTGTGCAGAAATTTATGCCGAATGAGTATGTGGCGGCGTGTGGAGATACAGAATATGGAAACTATTTATTTGAATGTAA
>CABUPZ010000077.1 GCA_902493585.1 uncultured Fusicatenibacter sp.
CTGTTCCTCAGGACTTGTGTGATTAAACTGAAACACTTTCTTTTTGGTCTCCTGACGCTTCTCTGCCAGCCCATCCAGCCATGCACGGTATGGCAGTTCCGCCAACATTCTCTCTTTCTGATTCTTTTGCTTTCCCCTTTCTCTTCAAACGCGCTCTAAAAGTATACCTTATCCGACTGCTTTTTTCTTTTCTTTTTCTGCGCAGTTTTTCCATTTTACTGCTATTTTTCTGCCGCCCTGATTTCCGGAACCAGCAGGTTTTGAAACAATTCTTCCTGTCGGTCGGTGTCCTCTTTTTCCGGCAAGTGAGAAACCCAGGTCACGACCGTCTGTTCCTTCGGGAATACATAGCACCTTTGCCCCCATTTTCCCCGGATCGTATAACCTCCGTCCGGGTGCACCCAGAAGAAATATCCGTATCCGCTTTCCCGGTTATCCACCTGACAGCTGACCGCTTCCTGACACCAGGCTTCCGAAAGAATCCGCTGCCCTTTCCAGATCCCTCGATCCAGATACAACTGCCCCAGTTTTCCAAGTTCATGGGCTGTCAGCTCCATTCCGGTTGCTCCGTAGAAATGCCCTTTGGGACAGAACTGCACCGTAGGATGATCGATCCCCAGAGGACGGAACAACTTTCGTTCCAGATAATCCGCTGTATTTTCACCGACCGCCCGTTCCACTGCTACGCCCGCCAGGTACGCAGGAAGATTGGAGTAAGAAAAACACACGCCGCGCTCCATATCCGGCATTTTTGAAAAACAGTCCGCCAGCCAGTCATCTCCGGACGGCCGGAACGGCAGCCCCGGAATCGTCATGGTCACCAGTCTTCGAATGGTCACCTGCCTCCAGAATTTTCCGGTATCCTCGTCGGCCTGATTCAGTTCCGGTTCAAAATATCGCTCCAGAGGATCCTCCAGACTCAGTTTTCCCTCATCCACGGCCATTCCTACTGCTGACGCGGTAAAACTTTTGGTCGCGGAATAGACCGGATACCGCCTGCCCGGCGTCTGTTCCCAGCTTTCAGCGACCATACCATCGATCCGTAGCTCTATGCCGTATGGGAGCAGACCTTCCTCCCTGGCGGTATTCAGAAATTTTTCCAGCATTTTGTTTCTTCCTCCTTTGCAGCTTTGCAAAAATCCTATTTTCCAGTTTACTATAGATGCGGCGCCGTTTCAAATGAAATCAAAAAAACATCCAAAAAACCGCCTGCAAAAACATCGGTTTGTCCATTGACCATACTGCCAATTTATACTAAACTGGAAACAGATGCAAAATCATTTTCGAGAAAGGACAGACTTATGGAGCAGAAAGACAGAAGATTTGCCGTGCTGATCGATGCCGACAACGTATCTCCGAAATACATCAAATACATTCTCGATGAGGTCTCCGACCAGGGGGTTGCCACCTACAAACGGATCTACGGAGACTGGACAGACATTTCAAAGCGCAGCTGGAAAGAACAGCTCCTTCAGTATTCGATCAATCCCATTCAGCAGTACAGCAATACAAACGGAAAAAACTCCACCGATTCCGCGATGATTATTGACGCGATGGATATCCTGTACTCCAACCATGTGGAAGGATTCTGTCTGGTTTCCTCGGATTCTGACTTTACAAAACTGGCGCAGCGCCTCAGAGAATCCGGAATGTATGTTCTTGGTATGGGAGAACAGAAAACTCCCTCCTCCTTCCGTGTCGCCTGTGATGCCTTCAAGATCCTGGAAGTCATTTCCCAGAACGAGGATGATGTTTCTCCATCCAGCAATGTGATCTCCGATTCCTCCGTCCGCTACGGCAGTTCGCTGGAGGAGACACCGGCAATCACCAGCAAGGCGGAAATCGAACGCACCGTTTCAAGAATCCTGACGGAAAACAACGATCACGGGAAAAATACCACACTGAGCGAAGTCGGAAACGTTCTCCAGAAGAAATTTTCCGAGTTTGACGTCCGTAACTACGGATATTCCAAGCTTTCCACCTTTCTGGAAAGCATGGATGATATTGAACTTCTGAAAGCCGGACACAACTATCTGGTCAGAGAAAAACACAGCACCGTCTCCCGGCCGGAAATCGAGAAATTCCTGACGGAATTTATTCAGAACAATAACGGGCGGGTCGACAATCTGAGCATCGTCCACGAAGCCCTTCGCAGCCATTTCAGCGGCTTCGATGTAAAACAGTATGGCTACAGCAGGATTTCCAGTTTCATCAACAGCTTTAAGAAATTCCGGATTTCCAACAATACCGTGCAGCTGAAAGAGTCAAACAGATGAAAGAAGAAAAAGATGTATGAGATGCGCAACTATTCGGCAGGCTGAACGTTTGCTGATATACGGTAATTCCGCACCTGTTTCGAGACTTCGGAAGCATGGTGATTGGATGAGCAAAAAAGATATGAACGGGGAAAGAAACAATGAGTGATGATTACAGAAAAATGGAAGAAAGAAAAGCCCGCGGATATCTCTGGACCGATACCCAGGAATATTTTCAGCTCCAGTCAAGAGCAAAAGGGCTGTGCTACGACTTTAACCATCTCCGTCCGGAGGAGCGGGAAAAACGTGCGGCAATGCTGCCGGAAATCTTCGGTTCCGTTGGCAAAGACGCCTGGGTGGAACCTCCTCTGATGCTTGCGATTGGAAAAACTGTTACCCTGGGCGACAATGTTTATATCAATTCCAATCTGACCCTGGTAGACGATTATAAGGTTACCATCGGAAACGGCGTACTGATCGCTCCGAATGTTGTGATCACTACCACTGGCCATCCGGTGCATCACAGCTTGCGGACCCACGGGGAAATGTATTCTTTCGAAGTAACCATCAAAGACAACGTCTGGATTGGAAGCAATGTTGTCATCTGCCCGGGTGTTACCATCGGGGAAAATTCCGTGATTGGAGCAGGAAGCATTGTCCTTCATGATGTTCCGGCAAACTGCGTGGCTGCCGGAAATCCCTGCCGGGTACTGCGGGAGATCACCGACCGTGATCTGGAATATTACTACAAAGACCTGCGCGTAGCAGACCAGCTGGATCTGTAAAAAAGAAAACGGATCTTGCGGGTTATTCTGCAAAATAACAGAGAAATGATGAGACGGATCTCAGACTCACCGCAAAGTGATTCTGGAATCCGTCTCATGTTGTTTACTGATGATATTGTTTACTGATGATAATAGGACAGAAAATCTGCGATCTTTTCCATCGATTCTTTCAGCACTTCCAGCCGAGGCAGATATACCACGCGGAAATGATCCGGCTGATTCCAGTTGAATCCTCCGCCATGGATCAGAAGGATTTTTTTATCTTTCAGCAGATCCAGCACAAATTTCTCATCGTCTGTGATATGGAACTTCCTGACATCCAGCTTCGGGAAGATATAAAAGGCGGCTTTCGGTTTCACCGCGGTGATCCCAGGAATATCCGTCAGCGCCTGATAGATATACTCTCTCTGTTCATAGATCCTTCCGCCGGGAGCAATATAATCTCTGACGCTCTGATACCCTCCCAGCGCCGTCTGTACGATCGACTGCGCCGGAACATTGGAGCAGAGCCTCATATTGGAAAGCATCTTGATTCCCTCGATATAATCGGCGGCAATCCGTTTGTTTCCGCTGAGGATCATCCATCCGATCCGGAATCCTGCGACCATATGAGATTTTGACAGTCCGCTGTAAGTCACACAGAACAGATCCGGCGCAAGGGATGCGATGGAAACATGTTCTTCTCCATCCATGACCAGGCGGTCATAAATTTCATCGGAAAAAATCATCAGCTGATGTTCTCTTGCAATGTCAACGATCTGCTGAAGCACTTCCCTTGGATACAGCGCTCCCGTAGGATTGTTTGGATTGATGATAACGATCGCTTTTGTTCTGGAAGTGATCTTCTTTCGAATGTCCGCCATATCCGGATACCAGTCGGACTGTTCATCACAAATATAATGAACGGCTTTGCCTCCTGCAAGAGTCGCACAGGCCGTCCAGAGCGGATAATCCGGGGAAGGGATCAGGATCTCATCGCCGTTGTTCAGCAGCGCCGACATACAAAGATTGATCAGTTCGCTGACACCGTTTCCTGTATAAATATCGTCAACGGATACATTGGGGATATTTTTCAGCTGCGCATACTGCATGATCGCCTTTCTCGCCGCAAAAAGTCCGTTTGCCGGAGAATAGCCCTCACATCGGGTCAGCTGCTGCTGCATGTCATGAATTACCTCATCCGGCGTATGGAAATCGAAAGGCGCAGGATTTCCGATATTCAGTTTCAGAATACGGACACCTGCCTGTTCCATACGGTCCGCCTCCTCAACCACCGGTCCCCGGACATCATACAGCACATGATCCAGCTTCGTGGATTTTCGGAAGATACGAATATTATCCTCTCCCTCCATGCTTCCACTTTCCAGATCCACACCCTCGGAAGCCTCTTCTTTCATGCTGCCGCTTTCTTCCTCCGTCTCTTTTCCCATCAGCCAATCCGGCTCCACCTGAAGTGTTTCCGCCAGAAATTTCAGAATCTCTGTCCGCGGTACCGTTTTCCCGCTTACATACTGGCTGACATGGCTTTTGCCAAGCTTTATTCCCTGCTCCTGCGCTGACCGGACCAGATCCACCTGCTTCATTTGATGTTCTTCCATTGCAGTTCTCAGTCTCTGCGCAAATGTTTCATTTGACATATGTGATCCTCCCTGTCTGTCATAATAGGAATCCGGAAGTTCAATAATATTTCTTATTAATTCCTGCGGATTACGTCAGAATTTTAAAAAGTTCAATTTTATTTAAACAAATCTATCTATTTTGAACTTTCTTTCAAAATCCATGAACTTATATTAGCACGTACGGAAAGATTAATCAACGAAAAAGTTTCATTTTATTCAATTTTTTCAAAAGTTCAATTGGTTCAATTTTGTTTTGCAGGACAGAAAAAATCCCTGGCCAAACTGCCGCTTTCTGATTTCTGGCAGTCTGATCAGGGAATGCGTTTTTTCATTCAGATGTTTTATTTCACACCGGTACTTCCGATTCCACCTCGGTTTTCTCCTTCCAGGCATTCCACTTCCTCGAAGACGATCTCCGGCTGGTGTTTCTGGATCCGGAACTGGCAGATTCTGTCATTCTTACGAATCACCGTATCGCGAAGCGCATAGGCCGGCATGTAAAACCAATCGTCGGGTCCGCAGTAACTCTCGTCAATCACCCCCATATGATTGGTCTGAATGATCCCGAAATTTTTAAAGGTACTGCTCCGCGGAACAATATGTGCCTCATAGCCCTTCGGAAGCTGCATGGCCACCCCCAGCGGGATCAGTCGGAATTCTCCTGCCTTCATCTCCACATCCTCAGCCGCGCGCAGGTCGATCCAGTCAGATTTTCCGTCGATATAGCGCAGTCTCTCAATTTCATCGTTCAGATACTGTATCTTAATTTTTTCCATCTTTTTCGTCCTCTCCAAACAGTATGACTTTTCCCTTTTCCAAAGTCCGTCTGACATCGATCACTCTCTGATTCGGACTTCCTTTCCACGGCAGTGTCACATCCAGCTGCTCCAGAATAAAACGGCCGTCCACCAGCACATCGGTGTACTGGATGATCTCATGATCACAGATCTCTTCCCACCGATATCCGGTATAAAGCCAGATATCTTTGGAAGGATATTTTTCCCTGATCTCTTTTGCGAGAGCCGTTACACCCGTCTCGTTGGCCGCATGAAGCGGATCCCCTCCGGAAAAAGTAATTCCGGAAATATAATCCTTGTCCAGCTGTTCAAAAATCTCCTGCTTCGCTGCTTCGTCAAACGGAATTCCTCCATTGGGATCCCAGGTGATCGGGTTCTGACATCCCTTACAATGATGGCTGCAGCCCGCCACCCACAATACCACTCTCAGTCCGTCTCCATTCAACATGTCATCCTTTGTAATATTGTGATATCTCATACTTCCTTCTCCCTTTCTTCCGCAAACATTACCTCGTCCTGATATGGATGATACCGTACCGCCATCCGCCTTTGGCTTCTCTATGTTCCGGTTCATCTTTTGCGCTGTTACTTTTTACAGAGAAGTCCGGAAGACTCTCCCATGAAAAAAATAAAGGCTTCGGAACAAGACTTTACGCCCCGTCCAAAGCCTTTTTCTTCATTTCATCAGCAGATTTTATGCCTCTGCCGGAACATCCTTCATACTGAAGCTGATTCTTCCCATTTTGTCTTTGCCCATGCAGACAACTTTCACAACATCGCCAAGGGTCAGAACGTCTTCCACACGGTTGATACGCTCTTTGGAAATCTTGGAAATGTGAACCAGTCCTTCTTTTCCAGGTGCAAATTCAAGGAACGCACCAAATTCTTTGATGCTTACTACCTTTCCGGTAAAGATCTGTCCTGCTTCAAACTCGGTTGTGATAATGCGGATGTAATCCACCGCTTTATCCATCATCGCCTGATCTGTGCCGCAGATAGAAACCGCTCCATCGTCTGAGATATCGATCTTAACGCCTGTCTCTTCGATGATGGCGTTGATCGTCTTTCCTCTCTGACCAACGACATCGCCGATCTTCTGCGGATCGATCTGGATCTGGATGATCTTCGGAGCCAGTGGTCCTACGGTCGGGCGCGGAGCCGCAATGGTCTTTTCCATTACTTCGGTCAGGATATATTCTCTCGCTTCCTTGGTTCTCGCAATGGCCTCCTCCACAATCTGACGGGTCAGACCATGAATCTTGATATCCATCTGGATCGCTGTGATACCCTCATGCGTACCGGCTACTTTAAAGTCCATATCACCGAAGAAATCTTCCAGACCCTGGATATCGGTCAGCACCAGATAATCGTCGTCGGTATCTCCGGTCACCAGACCGCAGGAAATACCTGCCACCGGTTTTTGATCGGTACGCCGGCAGCCATCAGAGACATTGTGGATGCACAGATACTTGCCTGAGAAGTAGAGCCATTGGACTCAAAGGTCTCAGAAACGGTACGGATCGCATACGGGAACTCTTCCTCTGTAGGAAGCACCGGGATCAGCGCACGCTCTGCCAGCGCTCCATGTCCGATTTCACGACGTCCCGGTCCGCGGGACGGCTTTGTCTCTCCTACGGAATAAGACGGGAAATTGTATTGGTGCATGTATCTCTTGGAAGTCTCAAACTCATCCAGGCCATCCAGCTTCTGCGCTTCGGAAAGCGGAGCCAGTGTGGTAACGTTGCAGATCTGGGTCTGTCCACGGGTAAACATCGCAGAACCATGAACCCTAGGGATAATATCGATCTCTGCCGCCAGAGGACGGATCTGGTTGATCGCACGTCCGTCCGGGCGTTTGTGGTCTTTCAGGATCATCTTGCGGACGGTCTTCTTCTGGTACTGATAAACCGCCTCTCCAAGCACTGCCAGCCACTCTTCGTTCTCCGCAAATGCTTCCTCCAGTTTTTCTGTGATCACACGGATATTTTCCTCGCGTGTCTGTTTGTCATCGGTAAATACCGCCTCTTCCATCTCTTCCTGCGGAACAATCTCACGGATTGCGGCAAACAGCTCTTCCGGCACCGCGCAGCTTTCATACGCGTGTTTCGGCTTTCCGCATGCTGCAACGATCTCATCGATGAATTTGATGATCTCCTGGTTTACATCATGTGCCTTGTAGATGGCTTCGATCATCTTTGCTTCCGGAACCTCATTGGCGCCCGCTTCGATCATGATCACTTTCTCGCGGGTGGAAGCAACGGTCAGGTTCATATCCGAAACCGCTTTCTGTGCCAGTGTCGGGTTGACGATCAGTTCGCCGTCGATCATGCCGATCTGGGTCATTGCACACGGACCGTCAAACGGAATATCGGAAATGCAGGTTGCGATCGCGGAACCCAGCATCGCAACAACCTCCGGGTTGCAGTCCGGATCCACGGACATTACCATATTGTTCAGGGTAACGTCGTTGCGGTAATCCTTCGGGAACAGCGGACGCATCGGGCGGTCGATGACACGGCTGGTCAGGATCGCATGCTCACTTGCCTTTCCCTCTCTTTTATTGAATCCGCCCGGGATCTTTCCTACGGCATACATTTTCTCTTCGTATTCTACGCTCAGCGGGAAGAAATCAATCCCGTCTCTCGGTTTGTCGGACGCTGTAGCGGTAGACAGAACTACCGTGTCGCCATAGTGCATAAAAGCCGCGCCGTTGGCCTGTTTTGCCACACGGTCTACATCAACTGTCAGGGTTCTTCCTGCCAGTTCCATGGAAAAACTCTTGTACATAAAACTGCTCTCCTTTTTTATTTTTCTCTCCGGCGTATAAAGTTCTTCCGAAACTACTGAAAAACACACCCGCTGTCCTGGCATTCCTGGTTTCATCCATCTGCCGCCGATATCCTTTTCAGTGGTCCCGGACACTTTCGCCGAAGGTTTTGCAATTTCTCTTAAAAGAAACGGGCGGAAATGTCTCCCGCCCGCTGACAAGCTGATTATTTTCTGATTCCCAGTTTTTCGATTAATGCACGGTATCTTTCAATATCAGTTTTCTTCAGGTAATCCAGTAATCCACGTCTCTGACCTACCATTTTCAGCAGACCTCTTCTGCTGTGGTGATCTTTGTGGTGTACCTTCAGATGCTCGGTAAGCTCGTTGATTCTGGCTGTCAGGATTGCAACCTGTACCTCCGGTGATCCTGTGTCGCCTTCTGTTCTCGCATACTCTGCCATAATAGCCTGTTTCTTTTCTTTAGAAATCATTTTCTTTTCCTCCTGTTATTTTGATTGCGCCGCAGATTAAGAAGCGGTCGGAGTCGTCCGTCTTCTGAATCAGGGCAAGGATCTCTCATCCCAAATACTTTGTAAGTATAGCATATCCGATTTTAAATGTAAATATCATATTTTACTTTTTTCGAATTACAAAAGACTTACTGCGCAGGACGCTTTGTCATACTGTACGTCTGAAATCTTGATTCCTGTCTTTGCGCTGCTGGCGTGTACTGCCTGGCCGTTTCCGATGTAGATCACTACGTGGTAAATGCTTCCGTTATCTGCGTAGAAGATCAGATCTCCCGGCTGGGCTTCCCGGATATCCACTGCGGTTCCATAGCCTGCCTGGGCTTTGGAGGAATGGGGAAGGCTGATTCCATAGTTGGCAAATACCTGCTGGGTAAATCCGGAGCAGTCCACACCGTTGGTCAGGCTTGTACCGCCCCATACATAGGGGTTTCCCACGAACTGACAGGCGAATGCTACCAGTTCCTCTCTTGTATTCAAAACCGAAGCTACCGGCATATTTTCCTCGCCGCTGGCATGTACCTCCATCCAGGCTTCCTCTCCGGTCTTTAACAGATCACTGCGGATATAGCCTTCCACCTCTCCGGAAACGACGCGGTACCATTCACCGCTCTGTTCCTGA
Source organism: uncultured Fusicatenibacter sp. (assembly GCA_902493585.1). Taxonomy (GTDB): domain Bacteria; phylum Bacillota; class Clostridia; order Lachnospirales; family Lachnospiraceae; genus Fusicatenibacter. The sequence continues at coordinate 9,375 of CABUPZ010000077.1, forward strand.
ATATAACATAGTCCGTGGTTTTCCAGTTTTCCTACAACCGGATATTCTGTTCCGGCGTTCTCCCGGACGTTGACATAGGAGCCTTCGCTGACGGATGCAACGGCGTAATTTTTCATATCGCTTTCCGTGAGATCCCCGGCATTGGCTGTCTGTACGCTTTCCTGCGTTTCCTGCATTGCTTTTGTTCCTGTTTCCAGCGGATCTGCCTGTACTTCCAGTGCAGAAACCGACAGCAGGATTCCCGCTGCCATAAACGCCGAAAACAGTGACTTTTTCAGTAACATAGATACCTCCATGACATTTTTTGACTTTTTTATTACATATATTACGTTTTTGTTACGAAATTATTATAGCAAAAACTTTTTTCTTGTCAAGGGGTAGGATGCAATCTAAGAGGTTTCCCATTCGTTAACTTTTTTTCCATAAATCAAATTCTACTCCATTGTTTTTCTCCTTTTGGTCTTTTATACTGTTATCAGGATGTATCAGGAGGAAAATCTAATGAAGGAAATCAATCTCGGTCGAATTCTGATTGAAAACCGTCATAAGAGGGGAATAACACAGGAAGAACTGGCAGCATATTTAGGGGTTTCAAAAGCGGCCGTTTCAAAATGGGAAACAGAAGTTTCCCATAGTTAAAGATATAATTCATAATCTACGCTTATATTGTTATTGGGAAGGACTGAAGAATATATGTATGAAAGAGCATTAGAAGATTTAGAACGTTGTTGATAAAGTAAGTGACGATGATAGACTTAATAAAATTTTCAAGTATTTAGAATTGTATCGAAAACAAGAAGATATGATGGAGTTTAAAATGTATCTAAGGGGTATGAGTGATTGCCTTAAACTTTTAGGGCAAATGTCAAAAATTAACTTCTTTACTGCCCATTGTCGGTCAGACAGATCTTTCTTTCAAGAGTTATAGCATCCTTTCTGTTGAGCATGATGGTATCCCTGATTTCTTTCTGCGTCATGCTCCTGGTGCTTGAACTTGAGTCCTGTTTTCTGCTTGGAAGTTTTCTGCTGCCCAGCATAAGTTGGCTGATCATTCTCCTGCTATTTTATCAGTAGTCGGACAGTTCACAGAGGTCTTGCTGTTAAACGTGTGGATTTTGCTGGGGCTAGGTGCAGTATGTGTGCTGCTTGCCTGGTTACTCCTCAAAAGATGTATGGGACGGTTCACTTACGAAATACTGATGAAGTAGGCATAGAAAATCCTGTACTTTTGCGTTCAAATCATTCTCTATACGATTCGGATATTTTTTCATAAAAGAAAACCGGAAACAGTGAGTTTTTTCCCTCATTGCTGCCGGTTTCTTTTGAACATTTCTTTCAGCGGTTCTTCTCCAGAAACGCTCTCGCTTCCGCCTCATCCAGTTTCAGGTGTTCCTGAAGCGCTTCCACAGATGGAAACTTCTTCTCCCTGCGCTGGAAATGCAGCAGGGATACCTCTGCGATTTCTCCGTAAAGGTCCATCTCACAGTCGAACAGATACGTTTCCACACCGGTGAAGTTTTCGCGCACCGTAGGTTTCACACCAATATTGGTCATGCCGTAAAATTCCTGTCCGCGCACACGGACCTTTGACACATAGACCCCGTAAGGCGGAAGGAGCTTTTCTTTTACCGGAACCTGGTTGATGGTAGGGATTCCGATGGTTCTGCCAAGCGCCCGTCCATGTACAATCTCTTCCCTCACCATATAGGGATAGCCCAACAGGTGTTCCACCATCTCCATCCTGCCTTTTCTCAATTCTTCTTTGATCCAGGTACTGCTGATTTCCCGTCCGTTTTCCTGGACTTTCTGTATGACCTCTGTCCGAAAA